>CAMASU010000062.1 GCA_945861105.1 Synechococcus sp. UW140 | reverse complement strand
ACCTACGACTTCGCCCTGCGCCATCGCTTCGGGGCCCGCGAGGCCGCGACCGGCCAGCCCGGCACCTGGACCGTGATTCCCTACGCCGGAGCCCGCATCCTCCAGGCCCAGCTCGACCTGGCGGCGCAGTTGCGCGGTCCCCGGGGTTTTGGATTCGAGAAGGTGGGCAGTCTTGACCGCACCTGGACCCAGCCCCTGCTGGGCACCCAGGCCTCGGTGTTTCTCACCCGCGACCTGCGCCTCTTCGCCCGGGGTGACATCGGCGGCTTCGGTCTGGCCGGTGCCAGGGATCTGAGCGGCAACGCCCAGGTGGGCCTCGGTTATGCCCTCGGTGGCAACACTGCCGTCAACGTGTCCTGGCGTTACCTCGGCATCGACTGGAGCAACGGCAACAGCCGTTCCACCGGGTTCAGCAGCCAACAGAGCGGCATCGAGGCGGGCTTCAAGGTGTTCTTCTGACCTCAGCCATCGCCGAAGGACTGGCGCAGCACTGCCGAGGGCCGACGTCCATGCAGCTGCAGAAAGTCGCGGCTGAACTGGGACAGCTGCTGATAGCCGACCGCCAGAGCGACACTCGACACCGTGGTGCCAGGGGAGGGATCGAGCAGCAGGCCGAGGGCGGTGGTGAGCCGCTCCTGCCGGATCCAGGCCATCGGACTGATGCCGCATCGGTCCCTGAACAGATTGCGCAGGCTGCGGGATGAATAGCCGCTCACCCGCTCCAGGTCCTCCACGGTGATCGTGCTGTCGAGATGAGCGCGGATCCACGCCTGCAGGTCTTCAAGAATGCGGCTGCGGCTGGCCTGCAGCGATTCGCTCGCCTCGACCTGTGGGGACCGGGCCAGCGCTTCCCCCCAGAACAGCAGCCCCAGCAGCCGCAGCAGCAGCACCTCGAACCCGACGGCCTGCAGCAGCCCTGGGGGCGCCCCCCGCTGGCCCTCCAGCAGGTGCAGCAGTTGCGGCAGCAGCGCGCCCCCGGCAGGGGAGACCGGACGCACTTCGGCCAGCCACCGCTGCACCCGAACGCGGGGGATCTGCTGTCCCGACAACCAGAGCAGCTGGGTCGTGAGTTCGTCGATCGACAGCTGCAGGCGCCAGCCGTTGAAGGCCGAGGTCTGCAGCCCCTCCGTCCCCGCCGGCAGAAACAGCAGCTCCGACGGTGGACGGAGGATCTGCTCAAGATTTCCCTTTCGCAGGCAGAGGGTGCCGGCAAGGGGCAACAGCACCTGCGGCCGGGTCGGTGCACCAGCAGCGGCCCCATGGTGGCCCCGGCACAGCAGCACGGATCCCAGCTCCAGGGTCAGCGCCCCATCGGGCTCACGGTCGAACAACACAGCGGAACCCCAGATGACAGGTGGAGGTATCAATTCCCTGGGCCATGCGCGCAGCCGGCCGGTAGCGCCGGCAGTAGCTGGGGGCGCACAGATACGACCCTCCCTTGACGACCCGCCGCGGCAGGGTGCCGTGCTGGGAGCTGGGGTCGATGCTGGCCAGCCGTGCCGCCTCGGAGACACCACAGCACCCCTCCCCATGGCCCTCGCGATACCAGCTGGCGGTCCACTCCCAGACGTTGCCGATCATGTCGACCAGCCCATAGCCGTTGGCGGCAAAACTGCCGACGGGGGAGGTGCCGGCGTAGCCATCGGCGCGAATGTTGGCATGGGGGAAGGGTCCCTGCCAGACGTTGGCCAGATGGCGTCCCCCGGGTTCGAGCTCGTCACCCCAGGCATAGGCCCTCCCCTCCAGGCCGCCGCGGGCGGCCCGTTCCCATTCGGCTTCACTGGGCAGCCCCTTGCCCAGCCAGGCGGCGTAGGCCTCGGCATCGCTGCTGGTCACGTGCACCACCGGGTGCTGGGCACGGGTGCGGATCGAACTGCCGGGACCTTCGGGGTGCCGCCAGGTCGCCCCCGGCAGGTAATGCCACCAGCGATAGGGATCCCCGAGGGGAACGGGATGGTCAGGGGCGATGAAGACGATCGAGGCCGGTTGCAGCCGCTCGGGTGGCGCCCCTGGGTAATCAGCGGGATCGGCCGCACACTCGGCCTGGGTGCGGTGGCCCGTGGCCGCCACGAACTTCTGGAACTGGGCATTGGTGACCGGGGCACGGTCGATCCAGAACCCCTCGATGGAGCAGGGGTGGGCCGGTGCCTCCTCCGGGTAGTGATCATCCGATCCCATGACGAACGTGCCGCCGGGAATCCAGACCATGCCCGGAGCCGGCGGCCGGCCCGGTGAACGACGGGCCTCAGCCGCCACTGAGGGTGGCCTCCATCTTCTCGAGCACCTGCTGCACCGAGAAGCTGGCGGCCTTCTGACGCGGTGGATACTCGCGGAAGGTCTCGAGGAAGCGGGCGACATAGGTCTGGGCCGGCACCAGCAGGAAGACGTGATCAAAGATCCAGTCCCAGTAGGTGTTGGAGGTGATGTCCGCCCGTTCGTAGGGGTCAGTGACCAGGTTGAAGATCTTAGGCACCCGCAACTGGATGAACGGTTCAGCCCAGATCTGACAGGTGCCGGTCACCCGCTGCTCCATGAAAACGAACTTCCAGTTGTCGTAGCGCAGACCGGTCAGGTCGCCGTCATCCGAGAAGTAGAAGAACTCCTGGCGGGGGCTGCGCTCGGTCTTGCCGGTCCAGTAGTCGAGCATGTCGTAGCCATCGAGATGCACTCGAAAGGTCTTGCCGCCGACGCTGTGACCCTGCAGCAGCTTCTCCTTGACGTCGGGCTCACCGGCCGCCGACAGCAGCGTCGGCAGCCAGTCGAGGTGGCTGACGATGCCGGTGAAGAGGCTACCGGGAGCGATGCGGCCCGGCCAGCGCACCAGGGCCGGCACGCGGTAGGCACCCTCCCAGTTGCTGTTCTTTTCGTTGCGGAACGGTGTCATGCCGGCATCCGGCCAGCTGTTCATGTGTGGGCCGTTGTCGGTGCTGTACATCACCAGGGTGTCATCGGTGATGCCCAGCTCATCCAGCAGGTTGAGCATCTCGCCGATGCATTCGTCGTGATAGATCATCACGTCGTGGTATTCCGACTGCCAGCGACCGCTGCGACCCACGTCCTGGGGCCTGGCGTAGGTGCGGAAGTGCATGTGGGTGGTGTTGAACCAGACGAAGAACGGCTCGCCCGAGGCGACGGCATCGCGGATGAAGCGCTTGGCCTCGACCATGAATTCGTCATCGGCTGTTTCCATGCGCTTGCGGGTCAGCGGCCCGGTGTTTTCGATGCGCTGGCTGCCGTCGGGGTTGGCCCAGCAGTGCAGCACCCCCCGGGGGCCGAACCGCTCACGGAAGTTGGGGAAGTCTTCAGCCGGAGGGTAGTCGCGCAGCTCTGGCTCCTCTTCGGCATTGAGGTGGTAGAGGTTGCCGAAGAACTCATCAAAGCCGTGCATCGTCGGCAGATGCTCGTCGCGGTCCCCGAAGTGGTTCTTGCCGAACTGACCGGTTCGGTAGCCATGGGGCTTGAGCAGCTCGGCAATGGTCGGATCCTCAGCCCGGTAGCCCAGCTCGGCCCCCGGCAGGCCCACCTTGCTCATGCCCGTGCGGTACACGCTCTGACCACTGATGAAGGCAGCACGGCCGGCGGTGCAGCTCTGCTCGGCGTAGTAATGAATGAACCGTCCACCCTCCCGGGCCACCCGGTCGATGTTCGGGGTCTGGTACCCCATCAACCCATCGCTGTAACAGCTGAGATTGCTCTGGCCGATGTCGTCGCCCCAGAGGATGAGGATGTTGGGCTTGCCGTTGGGCATGGAACTGCACGGGCCTGGGTGGGCAGCTTCACCCTGTGCAGAGCTGCCGTTGGTGTCAAGCGACCGGGCGCCCTTCGCCAAACCCTGCGGTTTCTGCACACTGCGGCTTCAGCACAGTGACAAAGGCCGCTGCGTTCCTTGACCAGAGCCGTGGGGATTCTCAGACTGATGGGATCCTGTGATCGAACCATCAGCGGATGGCCAGTCCTGTTGCGGCCCTGCCCCTGGTGTTCCATGACCACACGGCCCGGGTCGACACCGATCCCCAGGCCCTGGCATCACGCCTCGCCCAGCACTACGACCTGCGGGAGTTCGCCCCCCGCAGCGCCGACCGCGGTCGGTTTCTGCATCGTTCTGCCAGCGCCGCCGCCGGTGGGTTGACCCTCACCTGCGGGTACACCTCCCCGATCCAGGGGGCCATCGGTGAACGCCCCGGCTGCGGTGCCATCAACCTCTGCCTTGCCGGTGGAGCGACCTATGCCGTCGAGGGGCAGGCCCTCACAGTCGATCCCGAACGCCCCCTCTACTTCGCCCCGGGGCAGGAGTACCGCTACAGCTGCGACCATTTCAACGGCATGGCCTTCCATGTGGAGCTGGCCAGGCTCAAGGGCACGGCTTCGGCCATGGCCGGCCCCGGGGTGGCCCCCGGGCGTCTGGGGGCCGATCTGCAGCAGCCGCGGGTGGTGCAGGACCGGGACGGCCGCAGCCTGCTGCCCGTGCTGCAACGGCAGGCGAGCCTGCTGGATGACGGCAACAGCCTGGCTGCGACCTACCTGCCCCACCTGCAGCTGGATGATCTGCTGTACCGCACCCTTGCCCTGATCCTGATGCCGCAGCTGCGGCAGTTGCTGGCCGAGGACAGCGGCCGCAACACCATCGACCGGCGCCAGATCATCGGCAGCCTGGTGGAGTGGATCGACGCCCACCTGGAAGAGCCCCTCGCCCTCAGCGCCCTTGAGCGCCAGAGCGGTTACTCCCGTCGGTCCCTGCAGCTGGCGTTCCAGCAGCACTACGGCTGCGGGCCGGTGCAGTGGATCCGTCGCCGCCGGCTGGAAAAGGCCCGTCAGGCGCTCCTCAATCCAGGCACCCACGACAGCGTCAGCGCCATCGCCCAACGGTTCGGCTACCGCAACCTGTCAGCGTTCAGCCGTGAATTCCGCCATCACTATGGCCAGGCACCGTCGCTGCTGTTACGGGAGGGGCGCCGGTTCCGACCCTGAGCAGCCGCACCAGCGGCAGGCTCACCAGGGCCGTGATGGCCATCTGACCCAGGATTGCCCCCTTGAGACCGGGGAGAGTGCCCCCGTGCAGGTCGGTGAGCAGCAACGCCAGACCGGGATTCCGCAGGGCCGTCACCAGGGCCGTGGTCACCCCGTGGGAGGAGTGGGGTCCTGCCATCAGGCGTCCCAGCCCCAGGCCGAGACAGGCCATCAGCAGCATCAGGGCCATGGCGGGCAACTGGCGGGGCCAGACCGACACCAGCAGCGGCAGCCCCCGCCAGAGCAGCACCGCCAGCAGCAGCAGCAGGACGCCATTGGCCAGCCGCGTCATGGGCCGCTCCAGCCGGTCGGCCAGATGGGACCAGCGATGGCGCAGGGTCATCCCCAGCAGCAATGGCAGCACCTGGGCCTGGCCCACCTGCAGCGCCACCGGCAGCGACCGCACCTGCCATCCCTCAAGTCCGAAGACAGAACGGAACAGCACGGCCAGCAGGGGCACCGAGACGATCGCCACGAAGGCGGCCCCCACCTGCAACAGGGCGGCGAGCTGATGGTCACCCCCTTCCTGGCGGGCCCGGCGCAGGGCCAGGGGGGCGCTGGGACAAACCGCCATCAGCGCCACGGCCGTGCGTTCGCTCGTCGACAGGGCCGCGGTCCAGGGCATCTGCAGCAGCGCCAACGCCAGCAGCGGCAGCAGCAGACACGACCCCAGCAGCACGCGCAGCAGCAGGCCGGGGGACTGGAACCAGCGCTGCACAAGGGGCCAGCGCAACCCGAGGCCGAGGGCCACCATCGTCGTGAACAGCAGCAGCCGCACGATCACCGCCACAGTGGTGCTCATGGCTGCACAGCTCCCAGCAACAGCAGCCCCAGGGCGGCGGCGCCGATCAGGCTGATCATCACAGCGGTGGCTGTGGCGATCGAAGGTTCCTCGGTGTAGGTGAAGTTGTCCCGCAGCAGCCGCCGGAGATTGCGACCGTGCTGACGGGTGGCCGCCACCATCGCGATCACACCGGTGAGGATGAAGGCGATGGCGATCAACCGCACGCCCCATTCGGCATGCATGCGCACACCACCGCGGCTGCGAATCGCCGCCACGATCTTGTCGAGACCGAAACCGAAACTGATGAGCGACAGGCAAGTGCGGATCCAGGCCATCAGGGTCCGTTCAGCGGCATCGCGGTTGCGCTGCTTGGCCAGTTCATCGGTCATGGCCATGGACGGGCCTCCAGGAGACGTCGTTCGGCTTCCAGGTCGCGCACCAGAAAGACGTTCAGCAGGGTGCGGATCACGGCCACCACCGCCAGCTGCACCAGGTTCTGGCTGGTGGGACCGCTGGTGGTGGCCACAATGTCAGCCCCGAGCTGGAACTCAAGGGCCAGGGAGAGCCAGTGGCCAAACCGCAGGCGGGCCGCTGCCAGCCGTGGCATCGGACTGTCGCCGCGGGGCCAGGGGGCCCGCCGCCGCAGGGCATCGATCACCCCCAGCAGCACCGTCAGCACCGACAGGGCTTCAAGCAGAAGGCGCACGCCCCCTGCCAGCGCGATCAAGAGATGGTCAGGGGAGCCAGGATGCATGCCGGCGCCGGACAGACGAACTGCCCGGACCCTAAGCAGAGTCGCCAGAACGGACCAGACCGCCACGGCAGGGTTGGTGCTCAGCAGATCCGCGGCAGCAGATCCCCCGTGGTCGGTGGCAGCAACCGCTCACTGCCGAGGCTGGTGATGAGCAGCACCCGCGGCTCCTGACCGGCGGGAGGCAGCTCGGCCCGCCCCACCAGGGCGCCGCCGGTGGGGGTGAGCAGGGCCAGGGCCATCGGCGCCTGCTGCGGCGCCACCGCCAGCAGAAACCGTCCCTCGCAGGCCAGCTGCAGGGGCTCGACCCCCAGCACCGCACAGGTGCCGGCCACGGCCGGCAGCAGCGGCAGGCTCGGCTCCTGCAGGCGCAGGTCAAGACCACTGGCCTCCGCCAGTTCTTCGAGGGCAGCGGCCAGGCCGCCACGGGTGAGGTCCCGCAGGAACCGCGGCACGACACCGGCACCGAGCAGCTGCCGCACCTGCGGCCAGAGGGGGGCGCAATCGCTGGCCACCGGCGGTTCCAGCCGCAGGCCATGGCGCGCCGCCAGGATCGCCACACCGTGGCGCCCCAGGTCACCGCTGATCAGCAGCGCATCCCCCGGCCGCAGGGCGGTGGCGGCAATCGGTTCGGGCGCTTCGACCACCCCAAGGCCACTGGTGCTCACATAGACCCCATCGGCCCGGCCCCGCTCGACCACCTTCGTGTCACCAGTGACGATGGTGAGCCCGCATTCCCGGGCTGCGGCCGCCATCGACGCCAGCAGGCGCAGCAACAGGGGGAAGGACAGGCCTTCCTCCAGGATCAGCGCGAGGCTCAGATGCAGGGGCCTGGCACCGGCCATGGCCAGGTCGTTGGCGGTGCCGACCACCGCCAGCCGCCCGATGTCGCCACCGGGAAACTCGAGCGGCTGCACCACGTAACTGTCGCTGCTGAAGGCCAGCCGGCCCGTTGGCAACCTCAGCACGACCGCGTCATGGTCGGCGGCGGCCACCGCCCCGAGGGTCGGCAGCAGGTGCTGACGGATCAGGGTGCGCATGGCCTGGCCACCACCACCGTGGGCCAGGCGGATCGTCTCGGGGGCCTCGGGGGTCATGGATCAGCGGCGTCGATGGCGCAGATGGGCGGCACAGGCCCCCTCGTGGGACACCATCGGTGCTCCGAGGGGATGCTCTGGGGTGCAGGCGCCGCCGAAGGCAGCACAGTCGCCGGGCAGGGCCAGACCCCGCAGGATGCGGCCGCTGATGCAGGGTCCGGGGTCCAGCGCCGCAGGGTCCCCGGCGGGCGGCGGGTCGGGGGCGAAGCGCCGGTCGGCATCGAGCACCCCGTAGCGGCCGTTCAGGCGCAGGCCACCGCCGGGAAGGAGGCCAAGCCCTCGCCAGGGCACATCCGCCGGCTCGAACACCGACTCGAGCAGCGCCGTTGCCAGCGGATTGCCGGTGGCCCGCACCACGGCGGCATAGGCATTCTCGAGCCGGGCCTCCCCTTGCAGCAGCTGCCGGTGGCAGGCGGCCAGGGCCTGCTGCAGCTCGCGGGGACCGAATCCCGCCACCACCACCGGCAGGCCGTGGTCATCGACCAGCTGCTGCAGTTCGCCGGTGCCCATCACCGCCGCCACATGGCCCGCCGCCAGAAATCCATGCACCGCCGCAGCCGGATCGGCAGCGATCGCCCGCATGGCCGGCACCACCCGCACGTGGCAGACGAGCAACGACAGGTTGGCGAGGCCCAGGGCCAGGGTCTGGCGCGCCAGCAGGGCCGTGGCCGGGGCCGTGGTCTCGAACCCCACCGCCAGCAGCACCACCTGGCGATCGGGATGGCGGCGGGCCAGGTCAAGGGCCTGCAACGGTGTGG
>CAMASU010000061.1 GCA_945861105.1 Synechococcus sp. UW140 | reverse complement strand
CTGCAGCCGCACCTGGCCCAGCAGCAGCTGCTGCAGCCCGGTGACCAGGTCGGGCACCGCCGCCGGGTCATCACCGTCCCAGGCCAGCAGCGCCTCGATCCAGCGCAGCACCCGCCGGCGCTGGCGAGCCAGGTCGTCGGGTTCGGCCGGCTGGGCCTGCCACCAGGGCCAGAAGCGATCGGGGCTCCAGGGGGCCCAGGCCGGCTGGCGGCGCTCGTCGAGGTCGGCCTGCAGCTGCTGGCGCCAGAGGGCCAGGCCGGCGGCGGGGGCCCCGGCCACCAGCAACCGCCAGCCGTGGTGGTGCCGCTCGGCGGCGGTGGCAGAGCCGGGCGGAGCGGCCGGGGGGGCCTCACCGCAGGGGCGCCCCCGCAGAAGGCTGCTGAGCTGCAGCCAGAACGGTGACGCCAGCAGGTCGTCAACGGCCACGGGCGTGCCGGCCCGGTCCCCCTGCTGCACCGCCATCTCGGCCAGGGACCACCAGCTGCGGGCGGGGCCGTAGGGGCTGAGGCGCCAGCTGTCGAGCAGCAGCTGCTGGGCCAGGGCCGGTTCCCCCTGCTGCCAGGCGTACCAGCCGCACCAGGCCCGGGTGCCATGGCGCACCAGGGGGGCGCTGGCCGGCAGGGCGGCCAGGTGGCGCTCGGTCACGGCCACCAGCCCCTGCACCTGACCGGCCACATCACGGCTGGCGGCGGCGGCATGCACCCGGTAGCCGCAGAGGCAACGGCGCAACCAGGCCCCCGGGGCGCCGGCCAGGGCCAGGCGCAGCAGCAGGTCCACGTCTTCGGCGTGGGCCAGGGCCGGGTCGAAGCCCCCGAGGCGCTCGAACCAGTCGCGGCACAGCATCCAGGCGCTGGGCAGCACGGCCTTGTGCACAAAGGCCGACAGCGGGTCGAAGCCGGCCCCCTCGTTCCAGGGGCAGACATCGGCCAGCGGCCGGTCGTGGTCGTCGATGCGGCGCCAGCCGCAGAGGCTCTGGGCCAGGGCGGGGTCGGCCCGCAGCTGGGCCGCCTGCAGGGCCAGGCGGCCGGGGTAGATCAGGTCGTCGGCGTCGAGAAAGGCGATGAACGGCGCGGTGGCGGCGGCGACACCGGCGTTGCGGGCCGCCGACACCCCCTGGCCAGCGCCGGTCAGCAGCCGCAGGGGCACATCCGGCCGCAGGCCAGGCCACACCTGGGTGATCAGATCAGCGGAACCGTCATCCGACCCGTCATCGACGGCCACCAGCTCGAAGGGCTCCCCCTCCTGGGCCGCCAGGGCCGCGAGGGTGCGGGACAGCCAGCCGCGTGCGTTCCGGAACGGAATCACGACTGAGACGCATGCAATCATGGCCGGACGACCTCCATCTAAAGGAACTGTTTCGATGGCGATGCGACGTCCCAGTCTGCGACGGGCCCTGATCCGCTTCCTGGGCGGTGCCGCCGGCGAAACGACCCCTGCGGCTCCCCTGCCCACCCCCGCCCCCGAGGCGGATGGCGCCGAGCGGGCCTACAACTACGCCGAACAACTGAACATCCAGGGGGCCCCCGACCTGGCCGCCGCGTTCTATCGCCAGGCCTACATCCAGCTGCTGTCGACGGTCGGGGGGGGCCGGCCGGCCCTGCCGCCGGCCCGCAGCCCCCTGCCGATGCCGATGCCCGTGGCCGCTGCCACTGCCCCGGTGGGCCTGGCGACACCAGCTCCGGCCCCGGCTCCTGTGGTGACGGCGCCGGTGACCCCCATGCGACCCGTGGAAGTCCCCCGGGCCAGCACCGCCGACCTGCAGCAGCGCTACGAGCAGCTCAAGCAGGCTCTGGAACCCGGCAATGCCGCCGCCATCGAGCAGGAGCTGATGACCCTGGGACGGGCCGGCTACAAGGATCCCGATCTGCTGAACACCCTGGGGCTGGCCACCCTGCTGCAGCAGCGCAGCGACGACGCGGAACGGTATTTCCGCACGACGCTGCAGCAGAACCCCGACCACTTCCGGGCCATGGTCAACCTGGGGGGCCTCTGCCTCAGCACCGGCCGCCTCGATGAGGCCCAGCGGCTGCTGCAGCGATCGCTGGAGCTGGTGGATGCCGACAGCCCCGCGGCCCTGGCCCCGCTCACCAATCTGTCCCTGACCCAGACGCAGCTGGGACGGCCGATGGAATCGGCCCAGCTGGTGCTGCGGGTGCTGCGCATCAAACCCGATCACCTCAAGCCCCACACCCTCGAGCAGGCGGCCACCACGCTGCAGGAGATGGGCGACGAGGAAGGCCTGCTCACGGTGCTGCAGCAGCTGCGCCGCCAGCAGCCCTCCCCCGACCTGAGCCGCCGCCTGGCGGAACTGCTCGAACGCCGCGGCCAGTTCCAGGAGGCGGCGCTGCTCTACCGCGACCTGCTCGGCCCGGTGCCCACCGGCGCCGCCGCCTGAGATGACCGGCGCTGCGGGCCCTGTCCTCGCCAACCCGGCCGAGGCCTGGCGGGCGGTGACCCTGCCGCCGCCGCCGCTGCTGCAGGAACTGGCCGCCAACGATCTGCTCGATGGCTGGTTCCAGCGGCAGCTGCTGCAGCAGCTGGCGGGAGCCCTCGGCACCGTCGCCTGCGATGCCGACACCCTGCTGGCCTATGGCAACCGGCTGGGGCTGCCGAGCCTCGAAGCCCTCGACCTCTGGCGGGAGCAGCGGCACCTCAGCCTGCCCCAGCTCGAGACCCTGGCCACCTTCGCCGATGCCGTGGCCCAGGCCAGCGAAACCGTCTGGGCCGACCAGGTGCCGTCGCTCTTTCTGGAGCGGCGCGAGCGCTACGACAGTGTCACCCTGAGCCTGGTGCGGGTGCGCGATGCCGACCTGGCCATGGAACTGTTCTTCCAGCTGCAGGAGCATTCGCTCGATTTCAGCGAGGCGGTGCGTCGCTACGGCGAAGATCCCGACCGGCGCAGCCGCGGCCTGGTGGGACCGGTGGCCGTGCACAACCTGCACCCGGTGATGGCCCAGGTGGTGCGACGCCATCCCCCCGGCACCCTGATCCCGCCGCTCGACATTGGCGGCATGCAGCACCTGGTGCGGGTGGAGGCCTTCGAGGCCGCCCAGCTCACCGAACCGATCCGCCAGCAGCTGCTGGGGGAGCTGCGCAGCCGCTGGCTGGGCGAGCAGCTGGGCCATCTGCGCCAGCGCCTGGCCCAGGCAACCAGTGACGGTCGCCCTGTTGACCCGGTGCCACTGGGCACCCCCGCCAGCCAGGAGGCCGCATGAGCCTGATCGTCAACCAGCTCAAACAGCAGCAGCTGTTCCAGGGGGTCGATGAGGCGGTCATCGGCGCCCTCGCCGCGGCGGCCCGGCCGGTGACCCTGACCATGGGCCAGGCGTTTCAGCGGGCCGGCCAGCTCGCCCCCGGCGCCGCCCTGGTGCTCGAGGGTCGCCTGCGGCGCCTCGAACAGCCGCCGGGGGGCCTGCCCATCAGCCTGGGCTTCGTCGAGGCGAACGAGTGGGTGGGCTGGAGCTCGCTCTGGCGCAGCGAACCCGAACTGACCCTCACCGCATCCCAGCCCACCAGCCTGCTGCTGCTGCCTGCCGCCGCCGTGCGCGAAGCCCTGCTGCAGTCGGGCAGCCTGCGGGAGGCGCTGCAGACGGTGACCCCGGAAGAGCTGACGGCCGTGCTGATGCCCCACTGGCAGCAGGCGGGCCGCCGGCTGGACCAGCCCCAGCGGGCCCTTGAGCATCTGCAGGGGGCCTGCCGGCTGCTGCGGCCAGGTGATGCCCCACAGGACGACGACGTGTTGCTGCTGAGCGGCCCCGTGCCCGAGGGCAGCGAAGGCCCCGGCAGCCCGGTGAGTCCCATCGCCGCCGTCTGGAACCAGAAGGTCGACGGCCTGCCCGTGCGGGTGCTGGCGCTGTCGAAGGCCCGCCTGGCCGAAGCCGAGGAGCGGGGGCAGGCGCCGGCCTCGTCGGCCCTGGCGGTGGTGACACCCCAGGAGACGCTGCCGACCCCGCCGGCGGCCCGCAGCGGCCGCAGCCTGGGGCGCGACAACGTCAGCTTCGCCCCCCCGGGCGGCGTCGACAGCCGGGTCGAAGAGGCGGTCACCTGTGTGCTGCACCTGGCCCGGGCCCGCCGCATCGCCTTCTCCGAAGAGATGGTGCGGGCCAACTTCCAGGAGGTGGAACGACGGCTGGGCGCCCTGGGCCTGCCGCAGGTGGGCCTGCAGCTGGAGGCCCTGGGGTTTGACACCCGCCCCCTCAAGGCCCGGCCGTGGGACCTGGCCCGGCTGGAGCCGCCGGCCCTGATCGACCTCGATGGCCATTTCGTGCTGGTGCTGGCCACAGGCCGCGGCGGTGGCGTGCTGGTGGGGGATCCCCGCAGCGGCCTCAAGCGGCTGAGCCTGCAGAAGCTGGAGGAACTGGCTGGGGATGGCCTGGCGGTGCTGGTGGTGCGCGAAGGCCGCACCAACCCCAGCACCGAGGGCTTCGGCTTCGGCTGGTTCGTGCCAGCCCTGCTGCGCTACCCCTGGCTGCTGACGCTGACCCTGGTCACCAGCTTCACCGTGCAGCTGCTGCAGGTGGTGGAGCCCCTGGGGCTGATGCTGATGATGGATGCGGTGCTCGGCCGTAACAACCCCTCCCTGCTCTGGCCGATCGCGGCCGTGCTGGTGATGGCGGTGCTGGCCGGCGGCATCCTCAGTGCCCTCAAGGCGATGATCACCGCCGACCTGTCAGACCGGGTGGATGTGCGCCTGGGCTCGGCGGTGGTGGAACACCTGCTGCGGCTGCCCCTGCCCTATTTCGAAGAGCGGCAGGTGGGGGCCATCCTGCACAACGTCAACAAGCTGTACGAGCTGCGGCGGTTCCTGCTCGACCAGGTGCTGGGGGTGGGCCTCGACATGGTCTTCGCCAGCGTCTTCCTGCTGGCGCTGTTCATCCTCAGCCCGGTGCTGGCCTTCGTGGTGCTGGCGGTGGTGCCACTGTTGCTTCTGCTGAACGTGCTCAGCACGCCGGTGCTGCGGCAGCAGATTCTGCGCAGCAATCATTTTGGCTCGCGGGCCGGGTCATTCCTGGTGGAGGTGCTGTCGGGCATGCGCACCGTCAAGAGC
Organism: Synechococcus sp. UW140; assembly: GCA_945861105.1. Classification (GTDB taxonomy): domain Bacteria; phylum Cyanobacteriota; class Cyanobacteriia; order PCC-6307; family Cyanobiaceae; genus CAIQIA01. Next base: position 3,355 of record CAMASU010000061.1, on the reverse strand, counting down.
CAGAACTTCGAAGTGGAGGCCCGCTGGGAATGGCTCAACCGCTACCGCAGCTACACCCAGGCCCGCTTCCGCCTCACACGCTTCAGCAACCTGGTGGAGGCCCTGGCCCGCACGATCAAGGGCCTGGGCAGCACCGTGGTGGTGGTGGTCGGCATCGCACTGGCCCTGGAAAACCAGATCAGCATGGGGGCCGTGATCGCGGCCCGCCTGCTCGACGACCGAGTGATCGGTCCGCTGCTGCGATTGTCGAGCCTCTGGCAGGGGGTGCAGGAGATGCGCATCGCCATCGCCTGCATCGGCGAGATCATGCTGGCCACGCCTGAGGTGGGGGAAGAGGACCTGCAGGCCCTGCCGCCTCCGCCCATCCGGGGCCAGGTGACCTTCGATCAGGTGTCGTTCCGCTACGGCAATCGCGGCCCCCTGCAGCTCGAAGGTCTGTCGCTCACCATCGAACCCGGCCAGTTCGTGGGCATCGTGGGCCTCAGCGGCAGCGGCAAGAGCACGATGGTGCAGCTGATCGACCGCCTCTACCGGCCCCGGGAGGGGCGCATCTACCTCGATGGGGTGGATGTGGAGAAGCTGCAGCTGGCGGGGCTGCGCCAGCGCATCGGCTACGTGCCACAGGATTCGCTGCTGTTCGAAGGCACCGTGCTCGACAATCTGCGGCTCAACAACCCCGATGCCGACATGGGCGCGGTGGTCGAAGCCACCACGGTGGCCTGCGCCCACGAATTCATCGTGGGGCTCGACAAGGGGTATGCCACGCGGCTGGGGGAACGGGGGGCGGGCCTCAGCGGCGGCCAGCGCCAGCGCCTCAGCCTGGCCCGCACGATTCTGCAGTCGCCGTCGCTGCTGATCCTCGACGAGGCCACCTCGGCACTGGATGCCGACACCGAAGCGCAGATCTGCCGCAACCTGCTGCAGCGCTTCCGCGGCACCACGGTGCTGTACATCACCCACCGCCTCACCACCCTGCAGGGGGCTGACCGCATTCTCTACATGGAAAAGGGCCGCATCATCGAAGACGGCAACCACACCGATCTGTGCCGCATGGGCGGCGCCTATGCCACGCTGTTCCAACAGCAGGTGTCGGGGGCCGCGATCGCATGAGCCGCAACTCCTCCCTCACCAAGCCGTCCCCCCGGGGGCAGGACGATGCCCTGCGGGTCGAAAGTCGGCCCACGCCAGTGTTCTCCCTGATCGTGGGTGGCGCCCTCAGCCTGCTGATCGTCACCATCGCCGGCGCCATCTCGGTGGTGCAGGTGGACCAGATCCTGAAGGTGAGCGGAGAACTGAAAACCCGCCGCTCAACCCAGGAGATCAAGACCGCCGAACCGGGGGAGGTGACCCAGGTGCTGGTGAAAGAAGCCCAAGCCGTGAAGGCCGGCGAACCCTTGGTGGTGCTCAACCCCCGGGTGCTGCAGAGCCGCAGCGTGGCCCAGCGCGAGAGAAACTCCTCTCTGCTTGTGCAGGGTCGGGCCGAACTGGTGCGGCTGCAACGGCAGATCGAAGCAAGCCGCGCGGCCCGGGCCGGGCTCGAATCGCAGCTGGCCATCACCGAAGAGCAGCTGCGACGCACCGATGCCCTGATGAAGGAGGGGGCCGCCCCTTACTTCCAGGTGCTCGATTACCAGAAGACGGCCTCGCAGCTGCGGGCCCAGATCGACCAGAGCCGCCAGGAGGAGCTGCGGGCGGTGGCCGAATCGCAGCAGAAGCAGGCCGAGATGGCCGGCGAAGAAGCCACCCTGCGGGCCGACGCCATCGAAACCCAGGAGAAGCTGCGCCAGGTGGTGCTGCGGGCGCCGGTGAACGGGTCGGTGCTGGATCTGCAGGCCAAGACCGGCCTGGTGGTGGGAGCCGGTGAAGCCCTGCTGCGCATCGTGCCCAGTGACAACCTGCAGGCGCGGGTCGAGGTGCCCAACGCTGATCTGGCCTTCGTGCGTGAGGGGCAGACCGCCAAGGTGTCGGTGCAGGCCTACGACCGCAACAAATACGGCACCATCGATGCCACGGTGAAGACCATCAGCCGCGACGCCGTTGAGGCCAAGGCCGCCGGCGAGACCCCCAAGTTTCCTGTCACCCTGCTGCTGGCCCGCCAGACCCTGCTGCACGAGGGCAAGCAGTACGAGCTGCAGCCGGGCATGGCCGTGAGTGCCGACCTCAAACTCGACCGCCGCTCGATTCTTGATCTGCTGATGAGCCGCTTCACCAACGGCGCCGACGCCCTGCGCACGATCCGCTGAGCCCTTCGGCCGTGCGGCTGCTGCTGCTGCATCAGAACTACCCAGGCCAGTTCGCCCACCTGGCGATCGCCGCCGCGGGTGCCGGCTGGGACGTGGTGGGCATCGGCGTGCGTGCCACCCCCCAGCGGCCCCTGCCGGGGCGGTACCGCGGCAGTGGCGGCGATCCGGTGCCGGCCTGCCGCCATCCCGACCCGGCCCGGGTGGTGCAGGCCCAGCTGGAGCAGGGCCACCGGGTGCGGCAGCAGCTGCAGGGGCTGGCGAGCGAGGGCTGGCGGCCCGACCTGGTGGTGGCCCATCCGTTCTGGGGCGATGCCCTGTACCTCGATGACGTGTTTCCGCAGGTGCCGCTGCTGGCCTTTTTGGAGCTCGACCTGGGCGGCATCGACCCCGAGGGTTTTGATCCGGCGGCGGCGGTGCATGCCAACCGCAGCGATGCCGGCGCCGGCCGCTCCCTGCGCCAATGGGCCGACTGGCAGGCCCTCAAACGCATGACCCTGGGCTTCACCAGCACCGCCTTCCAGCGCTCCACCTTTCCGACCTGGCTGCAGCCACGGCTGCGGGTGGCCCACGAAGGCATCGACCTCAGCGACTGCCGCCCCGATCCGCTGGCCCGGCTGCGGCTGCCCGACGGCCAGGTGCTGCTGGCGGGCCAGCCGATCGTGACCTTCGCCAGCCGGTCCCTGGAGCCCCTGCGGGGCTTCCACCGGCTGATGGCCTGCCTGCCGGCCCTGCAACGGGCCCACCCGACGGTGCAGGTGGTGGTGGTGGGCAATGACGGCACCACCTATGGGCCACCGCCACCCCCCGGCCGCCACTGGCGCGAATGGCTGCTGGCCCAGGGGGCCGGCGCCATCGACCCGCGCCGGCTGCACTTTCTGGGCCGGCTGCCCCACAGCACCCTGCACGACCTGTTCCGGGTCAGCAGCGCCCACGTGTATTTCACCTACCCGTATGTGCTGAGCTGGAGCCTGCTCGAAGCGATGGCCTGCGGCGCCCTGGTGGTGGGTTCGCGCACGGCACCGGTCGAAGAGGTGATCGACCACGGCCGCAATGGACTGCTGGTCGACTTCTTTGACGACGACGCCCTGGTGGCGACGCTGCTGCAGGTGCTG
>CAMASU010000060.1 GCA_945861105.1 Synechococcus sp. UW140 | reverse complement strand
GATCGGCTGCTGTTGGTGTTGCCGGCCTCGCGGCGCCAGGAGCTGCTCTGGCTGTTGCCCCCCCTGCTCGATGCCGCCACGGCGCTGCAGCGGCAGCGGCCCGGGCTGCAGGTGATCGTTCCAGCGGCCCAGGCCAGTTTCGAACCCCTGCTGCAGGCGGCGGTGGACCAGCGGGGCCTGCGGGCCCGGGTGCTGTCTGCCGCCGAAGCTGATGCCCGCCGGCCGGAGCTCTTCGCCGCCGCCGACCTGGCCCTGAACAAATCCGGCACCGTCAACCTCGAGCTGGCCCTGCGGCAGGTGCCGCAGGTGGTGGCCTATCGGGTCAGCCGGCCGACGGCCTTCGTGGCCCGGCATCTGCTGCGCTTCCAGGTCAGCCACATCTCCCCCGTCAACCTGGTGCTCGACCAGCGGCTCGTGCCCGAACTGCTGCAGGACGAGCTGTCGGCTGAAGCCCTGGTGGCCGCTGCGGCTCCGCTGCTGGATGACGGTCCGGAACGGCAGCGCATGCTCGAGGGGTACACGCGGCTGCGGCAGGAGCTGGGCGAACCTGGGGTCACCCGACGGGCGGCCCGTCTCATTCTCGACAGCCTCCATGGCCCCTGATCACCCCCGCCGGCTCGCGGCATTGCTGCTGTCGCTGCTGCTGCTGCTTGGGCTGCCCGCCCCGGTCCTGGCGGCGCCGCTGCAGGAGGCCGTCTTCGCCGGGGGCTGCTTCTGGTGCCTCGAACACGACCTCGAGCAGCTCGCGGGTGTGGTCGACGCGGTGAGCGGTTACAGCGGTGGTCGGGTGGCGCAACCCAGCTACCGCCAGGTGAGTGCCGGTGGCACCGGCCACCAGGAGAGCGTGCGGGTGCGGTTCGACCCCGATCGCCTTTCCTACGACACCCTGCTGCGGGCCTTCTGGCGCAACATCGACCCCAGGGATGGGGCGGGTCAGTTCTGCGACCGCGGCAGCTCCTACCGACCGGTGATCTTCACCGCCGACCCCCGCCAGGAGGCGGCAGCCCGCGCCAGCGTCGCCGCCGCCTCCCGCGAGCTCGGCACCGCGCCGTCGGCGCTGCAGGTGGCGGTCCGTCCCCTGGGCCCCTTCTGGCCGGCGGAGAACTACCACCAGGATTACGCCCGTCGCAATCCGGTCACCTACGGCTATTACCGCTGGCGCTGCGGTCGCGATGGCCGCCTTGATGCGGTCTGGGGACGTCGTGCCCGCAACAGTGAAGCGTGGGCAACCGCACCTGCAACCCCAGGACAATCGGGCTAATTTGGCCCTGAGCGACGGAGGCCAGATGTATCTGCTGACCATCCGGGAGGGCCTCGCCACCCGGTACATCGGCCCCTACGACAGTCCCAAGCACGCGGCCGACGACCTCGATCGCCAGCTGGCCCATTGCGATGAACGGGCCCGCTGGCAAATTCACGAGTTGCAGTCGCCCCTGGTGCCCATCAGCGGTGATGGTGGTCGGCCGGTGCCCGCCCCTGCCGCCTGAGGGTTCAACGCCGCGGGTAGCCGCGGAACAGGCCACTTTCGACCATCAGCCCGACGCCGGCATTGATGCTCAGCAGGCTGAGGGTGCCGATCCAGAACCAGGGTCGTGGTGGATCGGCCGCGCGCCGCACCAGCGCTTCACCGAAGAGGCACAGCCCCAGCGGCAGCAGCAGCAGCCCGGCCTGGGCCCGCAGGTACCACTGCCAGCGGGGGGTGAGCCAGGAGGGTGGGAACCAGCGGGGGGACCGCAAGACACGGCTGCTCAGCTGCCTGCAACCTTAAGCGGCGGCACCGGCCAGCACCCGCGCCTGGCGCCGCAGCTTGCGCAGGGCGTTCTGCTCCAGCTGGCGGGTGCGTTCGCGGCTGAGCCCGAAGCGGCCCGCCATGTCCTGCAGGGTGGCCGGCCGGCCGGGGCCGTGGCGACGGCGCAGCAGTTCGCTCTCACGGTCGCTCAGCTCGGTGCTGGCCAGCAGGCGCTCCAGCTCTTCGGCCGCCAGGTCGCTTTCGAGGCACTCCATCGGTCCCGGATGGCCGTCCTGGATCAGGTCGGCCAGGGTGCCGTTGTCGGCATCGCCCCCCAGGGGGGTGTCGAGGCTGCAGCCCAGGCTGATGCGGTGGGCCCGCTGCAGGTCCAGCAGCTGCTCGGCGCTTTCGCCGGTGGCCTCCATCAGTTCCTGGCGACTGGGTTGGCGCCCCAGCCGCTGGGACAGGCGCTGGGTGGCGGCCGCCAGCCGGGCGAGGCGGTCGGCCACATGGAAGGGCAGCCGCACCAGGGTGCTCTGCTGGCTGGTGGCCCGCTGCAGGGCCTGGCGGATCCACCAGTAGGCGTAGGTGCTGAAGCGGTACCCGGTGGTGGGGTCGTACTTCTCCACGGCCCGTTGCAGGCCGATGGCCCCTTCCTGCACCAGATCTTCGAGGCTGAGGCCCCGCAGGCGCTGCTTCTTGGCCAGGTGCACCACCAGGCGCAGGTTGGCCTGCACCATCCGCTGGCGGGCCCGCAGCCCCAGCCGGCGCACGGGGGGCGGAGCGGCATCGGGTCCATCGGGGTGGTCCTGCCAGGCACGCACCTGGCGGCCCAGCTCCACCTCCTCGGCCGGGGTCAGCAGGGTGTGACGACCGATGTTGTCGAGCATCCAGCCGACACAGTCGGCGCTGCGGGAGGACGGGGCCATGGGGCACATCCGGGGAACTTCCCGAACGATGGATCCGCAGGCCGGGGGGACGGGAGGTGGAGAGCCGTCCGCCGCGGTGCGGCTCTCCACCTGCAGCCGTGCCCGGTTCAGCCCGGCAGGGGTTCGTGCAGGGTGGCCAGCGAGAGCTTCTGCTCCTCCTGGAACCAGATCTCACAGGCGGGACTGAAGGCTTCGGGAAAGGCAGCGTCGGCCAGTTCGCCGGCCAGTCGCTGGCGCAGGCGCTCATTGGCGATCACCGGCGCCAGGATGCCTTCGGCTTCGGCGAGAAAGCGCCGCCAGTCGGAGACGGCCGCTTCACAGGCACGGCCCACTTCGCCATCCCACTGGCCGGGGTCGGCCCCGTCGAACCAGAAGGCGGAATGGTCGGAGCCGGTGGGCTGGAACAAGCGGATCACGGCCTTGGGATCGTTACTGCCCTAATCCCCCCGGGGGCTCCTGCGCAAGCCGGCAGCACCATTCCACAAGGGTGCGGACGCCGTAACCGGTGGCGCCGGCCGGATCGAGGCCTCGCCCCTTCTCGCTCCAGACCGGTCCGGCGATGTCGAGGTGGGCCCAGGGGATGCCCTCACCGACGAACTCCCTCAGGAACAGGGCAGCGGTGATCGATCCGCCAGGACGCGGGCCGGTGTTCTTGAGGTCAGCGAAGGCACTCTTGAGGCCCTCCTTGTAGGACCCCTGCAGGGGCAGACGCCAGACCGGCTCGCCGGCGGCGGCGGCGGCCGCTTCGATCTGGGCGGCCAGGGTGTCATCGGGCGACCAGAGCCCGGCGATCTCGTCGCCGAGGGCGATGACGCAGGCTCCGGTGAGGGTGGCCAGGTCGATGATGGCGTCGGGCTTCAGGCCGGAGGCGTAGACGAGGGCATCGGCGAGGGTCAGTCGACCTTCGGCGTCGGTGTTGTTGATCTCGATGGTCTTGCCATTGGAGGCCGTGACGATGGCGCCCGGATGGATCGCCTCGCCACTGATCATGTTCTCGGTGGTGGCACTGAGGATGTGGATCTCGAGTCCCGCCGGCCGCAGGGCCCCGAGGCTGCGGGCTGCCCCCAGCACGGCACCACAGCCGCCCATGTCGTACTTCATCATCTCGATCTGGCTGGGGCCGACCTTGAGGTTGTACCCGCCGGAATCGAAGGTGAGCCCCTTGCCCACCAGCACCAGCCGCCGCCGCACCGGTCCTTCGGGGCGGATGGTGAGATGGAGGAACCGCGGCGGCACGGCCGCCCCCTGGGCCACCGCCAGGTAGGCCCCCATGCCCCGTTCCCGGCAGGCTTCGGCATCGAGCACCGTGAGCTCGAGTCCCAGCTCCTGGGCCAGGCCGCGGGCCGTGACCTCGAGGGTGAGGGAATTGACGGCGTTGGGTGGGGCCGCCACCAGCTCCCGGGCCAGCTCGACGCCGGCGCAGATCTGCTCTTCGCGCTCGACGAGGCCATCAAGGGAGGCATCAAGCCCCATCAGCCAGATGCAGCCCGGCAGCTGCACCGGCTCGGGTTCGCTGCGGAACCGCTGGTCCTGGTAGGTGCCCAGGCGGAAGCCCTGCACAAGCGCCGCCAGGGCCGACGGCGGATCGAACCCTTCGACCGGCAGGGCCAGGGCCAGGGCGGTGATGCCCAGGTCACGGCTGGCCCGGGCCAGCTGGGCCACGGCGGCCCGCAGGGTCCGGCCATCGAAGCTTTCGGGGGTGCCCAGGCCGGCCACCAGCACCTGGCAGGGCTCGGCACCCGCGAGGGTGAGGGTCTGCAGTTCGCCGGGCTTGGCCTGGAAACGGCGGCGTTCCAGCAGGGCCCGGACCGTGGGCAGCAGGTCGGGGGGCAGGTGGGCCGCCAGACCTTCGGACCAGCGGTCGGCGAAGAGGCCCAGGGCCAGGGCGTCGCAGCCGGCAGGGAGTGCCGCAGCTGTGCTGCAGCGGAACGTCAGCGCCATGGTCCTGCCGTGCGGGGCTGGCGCGATCGTACCGGTCGGAACCCGGCTGTGGGCTCAATCCGGCGGCTTCTGGAAGGGCGTCTGCCAACGCTCGCGGCATTCCTTGTTGAACGGTGGCTGCCAATGGCGGATCTGCTGTTGCTCCAGCTGCCGTCGCTGGCGCCCCAGCGCCGGTGCATCGCACCAGAAACGGATGCTGAGGCGGGCCGGGGCGCTGCCGCGGCTGAGGCTCTCGCCGTAGTCGGCGAGATAGGCCTTGCAGTCGTGGTCGCCTTTCCAGCGCCGGTCGGCATGGGCTGTTTCGCCCACGTAGAGCAGCAGTGGCCGGTCGCCGGCGAGGCCGTGGTCGATCACGAAGTAGAGCGCCGGGCCGCTGTGGGCGGGCACGGGCCAGCGCCAGAACTGCAGCGCCAGCGGTGCCAGCAGCAGCGGATCCGGCACTGCGGCCCCGCCGGCTCCTTCGCCTGGAACGGTGCTCAAGGGGAGGCAGCCCTGGCCGGTGCTGCTGTCGCGGCGGCGGTCGTGCTGGAAGGCCGCCACCCGTTCCCGCCAGGCCTGCAGGGCCCCATCGTCGGGACGCCACTCCGGCAGCGCCGCCTCCGACCGCACCGACGGGAACAGCTCTCCCTGTCGCATCTCAGGCGCGGGGGCGGGGCAGCACCGGGCCGGTGATGCCGCCGCCGAACACCACCCGGCCGATCAGGGCTTCCACCACGGTCGGCGGCAGGCCCAGGCGCTGCTGCAGGTCGGCCAGATCCCTGAACGGCCGCCGGGCGCGCTCCCGCAGCAGCCGGGCGCTGCGCTCGGGGGTGAGCAGCCCCAGGGTGTCGAGGGCGGCGGCCCCGGCACGGTTGAGGTCGATCGGCTCCGGTGGCGCCGTCGGCGGTTCGCTGTACCAGCGAAACAGCAGATGGGGGCGCCAGCCCTGCAGTTGCTCCGGCGCCAGGTCGAGCAGCTGGGCCAGATCGGATGCACTGCTGAGCTGCACGCCGCCCTGCTGCAGCCGCTGCAGCAGATCGGCCTGGTCTTCGCGGCAGCCGGGCAGCTTCAGCCAGTCGCTGCGGCTGGCGCGGTTGACGTCGATCTGCCAGGGGGCCGGCGCCGCCGGCGGTGGGCCGTCGATGAGGCGCAGCACCCGACGGGCCAGGGGGTCGAGCCAGTGGCGGTCAGCCATCCGCGGGGGCAGCCGTGCAGGCTTCCCAGTGTGACGAACGGGGGAGCCTGGGCAAGGGCGGGCGGAGATCCGACCCTCCGCGGCTGGACGGCGGCTCCACAATGGCGAAGCCAGCTCTGCCGCGATGAGCTTCTTCGAGTCAGACATTGTCCAGGATGAGGCCAAACGCCTGTTCGGCGATTATCAGTCGCTGATGCAACTCGGCAGCGATTACGGCAAGTTTGATCGCGAGGGCAAGAAGCTCTTCATCGAACGGATGGAAGAACTGATGGATCGCTACCGCGTCTTCATGAAGCGCTTCGAGCTGTCGGAAGACTTTCAGGCCAAGCTCACCGTCGAGCAGCTGCGCACGCAATTGAGCCAGTTCGGCATCACCCCCGAACAGATGTTCCAGCAGATGCAGCTGACCCTCGACCGGATGAAGCAGCAGCTCGAGACCGCCGGCTGAGGCGCCAGCCTGCCGGTGCCTACGATCCGTCAACCGATGAACGGAGCAGCCGATGACCCCTGGATGCTGCAGCGAGGCCCTGCCCTCCTGGCTGCGTCGGGGCCTGGCGGATCTGTTCCCCGCCGGGGCGGACCCCGACCCCGACCAGCGGCTTGAGGATCGCCTCGAGGCCGCCGCCAGGGCTGGCCGGCCCCTGCGGGTGAAGCTGGGCATCGACCCCACCGGCGCCGAGATTCACCTGGGCCACAGCCTGTTGTTCCGCAAGCTGCGGGCCTTCCAGGATGCCGGCCACACGGCGGTGCTGATCATCGGTGACTTCACCGCCCGCATCGGTGATCCGACGGGCAAGAGCACCACCCGGGTGCAGCTCGATGCCGCGGCGGTCGAAGCCAATGCCGCCACCTATCTGCGCCAGCTGGGCGAGGGTCAGGATCCCCAGCGGGCCCTGCTCGACTTCAGCACCCCCGGTCGCCTTGAGGTGCGTCGCAACAGCGAATGGCTGGCGGGGCTCGACCTGCCGGCGGTGATCGATCTGCTGGCCATCAGCACCGTGGGGCAGATGCTGGCCAAGGAAGACTTCGGCCGCCGTTACGGTTCCGGCACGCCCATCAGCCTGCACGAATTTCTCTATCCGTTGCTGCAGGGGTACGACTCGGTGGCGGTGCAGGCCGATGTGGAGCTGGGGGGCACCGATCAGAAGTTCAATGTGGCGATGGGCCGCGATCTGCAGCGGCACTTCGGCCAGCGGCCCCAGTTCGGCCTGCTGCTGCCGATTCTGCCGGGGCTCGATGGGGTGCAGAAGATGAGCAAGAGCCTGGGCAACATCGTCGGCCTCGAGGAGGACCCCCTGTCGATGTACTCGAAGCTGGAGAAGGTTCCCGATGCGGTGGTCGACGACTACCTCACGCTGCTCACCGATCTCGATCTGATGGGCCTGCCCGTCAACCCGCGCGAGCGCCAGAGGGCCATGGCCCTCGAGATCACCCGCCAGCGCCATGGACCCGAGGCGGCCAGCCAGGCCCAGGCCGATGCGGCACGGCTGGTGGGCGGTGCCGGTGGCAGCGGGGCGGCCGATGCGGAGGTGCCCGAGGCGTCGCTGGCGCAGGTGAACTTTCCGGCCAAGGCCTTCTATCTGATCGGTGCCATCGGGATCGGCGTCAGCAGCAGTGAGGCCAAGCGCAAGATCCAGGACGGCGGCGTGCGGCTCGATGGCGAGAAGCTGCTCGATCCCAACCAGGAGTTCGCCAGTGCGGCGGAACTGCAGGGGAAGGTGCTGCAACTCGGGAAGAAGACCTTCAGGCGATTCCGATGAACCCCACCGCCAGCGATCGCATCATCGTCGCCCTCGACGGCATGGATCCGGCCCGGGCCCTCGCCCTGGCCGCCGCCCTGCCGGGGCTGGGCTGGGTGAAGGTGGGTCTGGAGCTGTTCCTGGCCGGCGGTCCCGCCGTGGTGGGGCAGCTGCGGCAGCAGGGCCTGCGGGTGTTTCTTGATCTCAAGTTCCACGACATCCCCGCCACGATGGCCGGTGCCTGCCGTCGTGCCGCCGCCCTTGGCGCCGAGCTGATGACGGTGCATGCCGCCGCCGGCCGCGAGGCGCTGCAGCAGGCTGCCGTCGCGGCCCGGGAGGGAGCCGCCGCCGCCGGCATGCCGGCACCGACGCTGCTGGCGGTGACGGTGCTCACCAGCTGGGACGAGGCCCGCCTCGCCACCGAGCTGGGCCTGACGGAGCCCCTCGCCGACCAGGTGCGCCGGCTGGCGACCCTGGCGGCCGGGGCCGGCATCGGGGGGTGCGTCTGTTCCCCGCTGGAGGTGTCCCAGCTGCGGGAGCTGCTGCCCGAACCGTTCTGTCTGGTGACTCCGGGCATCCGCCCGGCGGGAAGCGCCCGTGGCGATCAGGCGCGGGTGCTGGGGCCCGCCGAGGCCATCGCCGCCGGCGCCAGTCGCCTGGTGGTGGGCCGGCCGATCACCACCGCCGCCGACCCTGCCGCCGCCTTCGCCGCCTGTCTCGCTGAACTCTGAGCGACAGGAAACGGTGAGCGATCGGGGCTTCAGGCCGCCTGCCGGTGGCCAGGAACCAGGTCTCCGTACAGCCGTTCGAGCCGGTCGAGGTTGGCCGTGAGCGTGTAGCGGTCGAGCACCCGCCGGCGGGCCTGGCGGCCCAGCTCGGCGGTGAGCAGGGGCTGGTC
>CAMASU010000059.1 GCA_945861105.1 Synechococcus sp. UW140 | reverse complement strand
TACACCGGCAAGGACCACTGGCAGGTGCTGCTGCAGGCCAGGGCCATCGAGAACACCGCCTATGTACTGGCGCCGGCCCAGACCGGACTGCACTATGGGCGCCGTCAGAGCCATGGCCATGCCCTCGTCATCGATCCCTGGGGAACGGTGCTCGCCGATGCCGGTGTCGCCACGGGCGTGGCGGTGGCTCCGATCGACACGGGCCATCTGCAGCGGGTGCGGGCCCAGATGCCGAGCCTGCGCCACCGGCATCCGTCCCTCTTCTGACCGGTGTGATGCCTGAACGGCGGTTCCGGCGTCTGCTGCTGGGGGCGGCGGCGGCCCTCACCCTGCTGGCGGCCCTGCCCGCCCGCGCCTTCAGCACCCTGGCGGGCTGGCGTATCGCCGCCGATGGCGTGGTCGAGCTGCGCACGGCCGACTACACCAGCGTCACCGCGTCCTATGAAGCCGGCAGCGGGGGCCGCGGCCCGCGGGTGTGGTTCGACCTGCCCGGCAGCCCCAGCCGCCCGCGGGGGGTGGCCGGTGGCGGCCCCGTGCGGGCGGTGCGCATCGGTCAGCCCCAGCCGGGGCTGACACGGCTGGTGATCGAGTTTGAACCCTGGGTCGAGCTTGACCCGGCCCGGCTCAAGCTCGAGGCTGTCGACCGCGACACCTGGCGTCTGCAGCTTCCGCTCTACCCAGGCAGGGCCTATGTGCTGCTGGGGGAAGGCAGCCTCGAGACGCCCGCTGCCGCCCCGGTGCTGCGGCCCCGCACCCTCGATCCGTCGGCGCTGCCAGCGGGGCCCGCCAGCCCCCGGGCGCCCCTGCGCACCCTCACCCCGGCCGACCTGCCGCAGCTGAACCGCGGCCGTTTCCGGATCGTGATCGACCCCGGCCACGGCGGTCCTGACCCCGGCGCCGTGGGCATCGGCGGCACCCAGGAGAAGGACGTGGTGCTGGAGGTGAGCCGTCAGATCCGCGACCTGCTGCAGTCCCGCGGCGTTGAGGTGCTGATGACCCGCGACGGTGACATTGATGTGGATCTGCCCCCCCGGGCCCAGCTGGCCAATGCCAGTGGTGCCCACGCTTTCGTCAGTGTGCACGCCAATGCCCTGAACATGAGCCGACCGGACGTGAACGGGCTCGAGACCTTCTATTTCCAAAGTGTTCAGGGAAAAAATCTGGCCTCCGCCATCCACAACTCGATCATGGGGACCGTCAGGCGCGAGGACCGGGGTGTTCGCGAAGGTCGCTTCTACGTCATCCGCGCGACCCGGGTGCCTGCCACCCTCGTCGAACTCGGGTTTCTCACAGGGGCTGATGACGCGGCCGACCTGGCCGATCCCACCCACCGTCGCCAGCTGGCCCTGGCGGTCACCGCGGGAATTCTTGAGTACCTGAACCAGAACTGACCCCCCTGTTGTTCCCCCATACGGCCCAGCCCTGATGACCGTCAGCCTCCGCACCGACCCCATCGAACCGACCCTGTGCCGGTTGCCCACTGCCGACGTCACGGGGCTGCCTGCCGATGCCCTGCTGGGCCTGTTCGACAGTGGTCTGGGGGGCCTGACGGTGCTGCGCCGGCTGCTGCAGCGCCGGCCCGGCCAGCCCTGCCTGTATGTGGGCGACACCGCCCGGGTGCCCTACGGCGGCCGCAGCCCGGACGAAATCCGCGCCATCGCCAGCGAGGTGGTGGTGTGGCTGCGGGACCACGGCGCCCAGGTGCTGGTGATGGCCTGCAACACCACCAATGCCCTGGCCCTGGATGTGGCCCAGGCCGAGGCAGGGGTTCCCGTGGTGGGTCTGATCGATGCCGTCGCCCAGCGGGTCGAGCAGCGGCGGGTGGGGGTGCTGGCGACACCGGCCACGGTGGCCAGCGGTGCCTACGGCCATGCCCTGCGCGCCTCGATGGAAGGCCGCACGGTGGTCGAGGTGGGCTGTCCCCTGTTCGTGCCGGCGATCGAACGCAATGACCTGGGCAGTCCGGGGTTGCGGATGGTGGCAGCCGCCTACCTGGAGCCCCTGCTGGAGGCCCGGGTGCAGGCCGTGGTGCTGGGATGCAGCCACTACCCCCTGCTGCGCCCCCTGCTGGCCTCCCTGCTGCCCCCCGGGGTGGCCCTGATCGACCCTTCAGAAGCGGCCGTCACCGTGCTCGAGGGACTGCTTCCTGCTGTTGCCACCGGCCCCCAGCCCGACCCCGACCTGAGCGGCTGCCGTCTGCTCGTCACCGGTGATCCCGACACCTTCGCCTCCGGGGCCCGCCAGTGGCTGGGGGTTCCTGCCCCGGTTGAGCACGTCTGCCTGCGGCGTCCCGGTGGAGCCCACTAGGATCGCCGCCACGCGGGCGGAGTCATGACCACGGTTGCCGAGCTTCTACAGCCCGTCGAGTCCGACCTGGAGGAACTTCTCGGTGATCTGCGGCGTCTGATCGGCGCCGGCCATCCGATCCTGCAGGCGGCGGCCGAGCACCTGTTCAGTGCCGGTGGCAAGCGACTGCGGCCCGGCATCGTGCTGCTGCTGTCGCGGGCCCTCGATCCCCAGGGGGAGCTGGGGGGGCGCCATCGCCGGCTGGCCCAGATCACCGAGATGATCCACACCGCCTCCCTCGTCCACGACGATGTGGTGGATGAGGCCGGTACCCGCCGGGGTGTGCCCACGGTCCACAGCCGTTTCAACAGCCGGGTGGCGGTGCTGGCCGGAGATTTTCTCTTCGCCCAGGCCAGCTGGCACCTGGCCAATCTCGATGACCTCGAGGTCGTCAAGCTGCTGTCGCGGGTGATCATGGACCTGGCGGAAGGCGAGATCCGCCAGGGCCTTTACCGCTACGACACCGGCCAGAGCCTCGACACCTACCTCGAGAAGAGTTATTGGAAGACCGCCTCGTTGATGGCCAACAGTTCCCGTGCCGTCGGGGTGCTGTCGGGGGTGGATGACACCCGGCTGCAGGCCCTGCACGATTTCGGTCGCCTGCTGGGGCTTGCGTTTCAGGTGGTCGATGACGTCCTCGACTTCATCGGCGATGACGACCAGCTGGGTAAGCCCGCCGGCTCTGACCTGGCCTCGGGAACGCTCACGGCACCGGTCATCTATGCGATGGACAGCCAGCCGGCCCTGGCCGGCCTGATCGAACGGGAATTCTGCGATGCGGGCGATCTGGAGCAGGCGCTGGCGTTGGTGCACCAGAGCGACGGCATCGCCCGCTCCCGCGCCCTGGCCGAGGGATTCGCCCGCCAGGCCGGCGAATCCCTGACCTTCCTGCCCCCCTCGCCGGCCCGACAGGCCCTGCTGCGCCTTCCCGATTTCGTGCTCGCCCGCCTCTACTGATCCCGCCAGCCGAGCCCGGGTGCGGGCCTCAGCTCTGGCGGTAGCGGGGCAGCTCGTCACCGATCGTGAGCAGGGGCTTGTTGGTCTTGAACCACAGCCAGTCGCGCAGCGGCGGCGTGCGAGCCAGTTCTGCGCGGCTGAGGCCAAGGCCCAGCCGGTCGGAGGCCGACACCAGCAGATCCAGCATGGCGTCGGCGGTGGGAGCCTTGGCCAGGGCCTCGTTCCAGCGGGCATGGCCCTCGATGCCCCGCACCAGCGCCCGCACCCGCTGGCTTACGGGCATGCGGCTCCAGTCGGGGTCGGCCATAGCGGCACAGCAGGGTCGCGCAGGGTATCAGGGACGACCCGGTGCGAAAACCAAAATCAAACCGACAGGTCAGGGTTTGCCCATCGAACCGTCGTAGGAGAAACAGGCTCCGCGCCGCAGGCAGCCATGGTCACCGCAGTGGCATCAGCGACAGCTCCCATGATCACCCTCACCGACCGGCATGGCCATGCCCTGCTGATCTGTGAGCTGCCGCGCAACATCCGCTCCAGCGAACTCAGCCGCCTGCACCATCAGATCCTGGTGCACTTCCACGACGAGCTGCAGGCCCCGCCCCCGGCGCGGCCCCAGCGGCTCAGCTGGCCCGAGGTGGTGCGTCGGCTGGAGCAGCGCATGGGCTGCGTGGCCTGACGCCCACCCCGCCGTCGCTGCGACCTCAGCGCTGCTCGATCAGTTCGCTGCGGTCGTACCGCACCTTCGCCAGCCCGGAGTAACGGTCTTCGCTGCTGCGGTACCCGCAGGCGCAGACCACGCAGCTGCGGTAGTCGCTGTCGTCGAGGCCCAGCAGGCGGTCGTAGTCGGGCGGTGAAAATCCCTCGATCGGGCAGGTGTCGATCCCCAGCAGGGCGGCGGCGGTCATCAGGTTGCCGAGGGCGATGTACACCTGATTGGAGGCCCAGCGCTCGATCGTGGCGCTGCGGGGACCGTCGACCAGATCCTTCGCCATCATCTGCCGGTAACCGGCCAGGGTGGTGGGATCAAGGCCGCGGCTGCTGGCGGTGGCTTCGATCAGCCGGTCGAGGTCCCGTCCCTCGATGTGGCGTCGTGACAGCAGCACCACCAGGTGCGAGGCATCGGTGATCTGGCTCTGGTTCCATGAGTGGGGCCGCAGTTCGGCCTTGAGGGCCGCATCGCGGATCACCAGAAATCGCCAGGGCTGCAGCCCGTAGGACGATGGCGTCAGCACCAGGGTGTCCTCGAGCGTCTGCCAGAGGTCGTCTGGGATGCTGCGGCCGGCATCGAAGGCCTTGGTGGCGTAGCGCCAGCGCAGGGCCTCCAGCAGGGTCTCGGAAGGAACGGACATCGCAGCGGTGGGGTCGCCGCTGCAGCCTGGCACGTCAGGCCGTCTGGGGCAGGCCGAGGCTGCGCCATGCCCCGCACACCGTGCTCACTTCGATCGTGATCGAGGGCTGGCCCTGGGCACCGGCGGCGGGGTCGTGGTCCCAGCGCAGGGCCTCGTCGCAGGCGGCCTCGTAACTGTCGAACAGCAGGTCCAGTTCGGCATGGGGTCGGCCGCTGAGATCCACCAACCGGTACCGGCGAGCGACAGAGGCCGACTCCGGCAGATCGGAGAGCATCGTGACCACGGCAGAGGGACGAACCGTCAACAGGCTGATGCCTCTAGCCGTCCCTGGCCGTTCCTACAGATTCTCTCCGGCACAGGCCGGCTTGACCCCGTCGGGGGGCCTCAGCGGACGAAGAGCATCTCCTGGTAGGTGGGCAGGGGCCAGAGGCTGTCGTCCACCAGCTGTTCGAGGGCATCCACCGCCTGGCGCAGCTGCAGCATGGTGGGCAGCAGCACCTCGGCACAGTGGCCCATGTGGGCAGCACTGCCGTGGGGGGCGTTGGCGAGGGCCTGCTCAAGGGCGTCGATCTGGTTCAGCATCTCCCCCTCCAGGCCGGCGATGCGTTCGGCCAGCCGGCTGTCGGCCGCCAGCCCTGCGGCCTTGCGTTCCGCCAGCGACGAGGCCAGATCCCCCAGGGCCGCCTGCACGGCCGGGGCGATCTGGGTGCGGGCGATGCGCAGGGCGAGCTTTGCCTCCACCTCGATGGCGAGGATGTACTGCTCGGAATACACCTCGTAGCGGCTCTGCAGCTCAACCCGCGACAGCACCCCCTGGCGCTCGAAGAGCTCGGCGACCTCGGGCCGCTCCAGCACCGGCAGGGCCTGGGCCGAGGTGCGCAGGTTCTCGAGACCCCGCTCCTCGACGGCCATCCGGTGCCATTCGGACGAATAGCCGTCGCCACCGAAGATCACATTGCCGTGCTCATTCATCACCTGCCGCAGCACCTCGAAGGCGGCTTCATTGAGGGGCTTGCCCGCCTGGATCAGCCGCTCCAGCTCATCGGCCACCCACTGGAGGGCGTCGGCCATGATCGTGTTCAGGGCCACCAGCGGTCCGGCCACCGACTGGTTCGAGCCCACGGCGCGGAACTCGAAGCGGTTGCCGGTGAAGGCGAAGGGTGAGGTGCGGTTGCGGTCGCCGGCATCCTTCTGCAGCGGCGGCAGGGTGTCGACGCCGAACTCCATCACGCCGGCACTGCTGGAACCCTTGAGGTCACCCTGGCGGATCTGGTTGAACACATCCTCGAGCTGGCTGCCTAGGTAGATCGAGATGATCGCCGGCGGGGCTTCGTTGGCCCCCAGCCGGTGGTCGTTGCCGGCGGTGGCGATCACCGACCGCAGCAGGGGTCCGAAGCGGTGCACCCCACGGATCACCGCCCCGCAGAACAGCAGAAACTGGACGTTGTCGTGGGGGGTGTTGCCCGGGTCGAGCAGGTTGCCCTGGGTGGCGTTGCCCACCGACCAGTTGACGTGCTTGCCCGAGCCGTTGATGCCGGCGAAGGGCTTCTCATGCAGCAGGCAAGTGAACCCATGGCGCTTGGCGATCGCCTTGAGGGTGGTCATGATCAGCTGCTGGTGGTCGGTGGCGACGTTGGCCGCCTCGAACACCGGTGCGATCTCGAACTGGCTTGGCGCCACTTCGTTGTGGCGGGTCTTGCAGGGAACGCCCAGCTTGTACAGCTCCCGTTCCACCTCCTGCATGAACACCTGCACCCGCTCGGGGATGGCGCCGAAGTAGTGGTCATCAAACTGCTGACCCTTGGCCGACGGGGCACCGAAGAGGGTGCGGCCGGCCAGCAGCAGGTCGCTGCGGCGGCTGGTGAAGGCACTGTCGATCAGGAAGTACTCCTGTTCAGCGCCACAGCTGGAATTGACGGGGGCGACTTCGGTGTTGCCGAGCAGGCGCAGCAGCCGCTGGGCCTGCCGGTTCATGGCGCCGATCGCCCGCAGCAGCGGGGTCTTCTTGTCGAGGGCTTCGCCGGTCCACGAGACGAAGATCGTCGGGATGCAGAGGGTGAGACCGTTGGGGGTCTCCATCAGGTAAGCCGGGCTGGTGATGTCCCAGGCCGTGTAACCCCGGGCCTCGAAGGTCGAGCGCAGGCCACCGTTGGGGAACGAGGAGCCGTCAGGCTCGCCCTGCACCAGCAGCTTGCCGGTGAATTCGGTGATGGCGCTGCCATCGGCCTGGGGGGCGATGAAGCCGTCGTGCTTTTCGGCGGTGAGGTTGGTGAGCGGATAGAAAACGTGGGCGTAGTACAGCGCTCCCTTGCCCGTGGCCCATTCCTTCATCGCCTGGGCGACCGCGTTGGCCACACCCACATCGAGCTTGCCGTTCTCGCGGATGGTGCGTTGAACCGACTTGAACACCTCCTTGGGGAGGGCCCGTTTCATCTTCTCGAGGGTGAAGACGTTTTCACACCACAGGACGTCGAGGCTCTCGCTGGGCTTGACGGGAACGGCGGTGCGCGCCTCGATCTTTTCGAGGGCGCTCAGGCGGACGGCGGAGGACATGCGGCGGCCAGTGGGACGGTCTGATCTGGATCCTATGGATGCCGGGGCGGGGCTGCCGTTGCTGGTCAACAGATGCGAGTGGGCCCCTTGTAGTATCATGCCGAACCTTTTTCGCGGCCGGCTCAGATCTCCCGCAGGTGCACCGAGACCGGAACGAACACGAACACCCGTTCGCTCACCCGCACCGCCTGGCCGTCGAGGGCAGCGGTGCCGCCGGCCACGAAATCGGCATAACGCTGGGCCTGGTCGGCATCCAGGGCCCCGAGGTCAACCACCACCGACTGGTGGCTCTGCAGAGCTTCGACGGCACCCTCCATGCCCTCCAGGCCCTGGGGCCGGAGGATGAGGATCTCGTGGCCCCAGGGTTGCAGGTCCTGCATGGGCGCACGATGACGCTCCCGCGGGCCCGCGACAAGATCTGCCGCCGATCAGCTGCCCTCAAGGGGGGTGCAGCTGCTCCACCGTCGCTGGGCCGTGGGCCCCGCTTGCCAGTCGAGGCAACGGCGGCCGAGGGCGATCTCCAGCGCCAGCACCTCGCCGTGGAGCCCGCATCGGCCCAGGGACCCCTCCCAGAAGCCGAAGTGGCGGCAGTAGAGGCATCGCCGCCAGGGCGGCTGCAGGGGCAGGAAGGTGACCATGCCCCCAGAATAGTACGCCTGTATCGTTCAGGGGGTGGTCGGTGGCGCCAGCGTCAGGCCATGGCGCCGCAGCTGGCGGGCCACGGCCAGCAGGGCCCGGTGGCGGGCGTCGGCCGGCTCGGAAGATCCGTCATCCGGCAGCAGAAGCACCAGCTCGAAGCGGCAGCGGTCGCGGTCGATGGCCACCAGTCGGCAGCTCTCGAGCACCAGGTCGGCCGCCGGCGTCAGGGCCTCGGCCAGCAACCGGGGCACCGCCGCCAGCCCCTCGGGGTCGGTGCTCCCATCCAGATGCAGGGGCAGGGTCAGCCGGGGTGGCTCCGTGGCGGCCCGCCGCCGCAGGGGCCGCTGCAGCAGGGTGGCATGGGGCACCATCACCAGGCTGCCGTCGCTGGACCGCAGTTCGGTGCAGCGCAGTCCCAGGCGCTCGACCTGACCCTCGACCACCACCGGCCCCTCCTCGAGGCGCAGCCGATCGCCGATGCCGAAGGGGCGGTCGATCAGCAGCGTGAGGGTGTTGATCAGGTCCCGCGCCGGACCCTGCAGGGCAAAGCCGAGGCCGATGCCCGCGCCGGCCAGGGCCCCCAGCAGCGTCGAGAACGGCAGCCCCTGCAGCTGCAGCCAGGTCAGCAGCCCCAGCAGCCACAGCACGCT
>CAMASU010000058.1 GCA_945861105.1 Synechococcus sp. UW140 | reverse complement strand
ATCGTCGAGCTCCTCCACCTCCATGGACAGGGCCTCGGCGATCTCGCGCCGGCTCGGCATCGCCCCCAGCTTGTGGGACAGGTCCATGGTGACCTTGCGGACCGTGGCCAGACGCTCACTGAGGTGAACAGGAAGGCGAATGGTGCGGCTCTGGCAGGCGATCGCCCGGGTCATGCTCTGGCGGATCCACCAGAAGGCATAGGTCGAGAACTTGTAGCCACGGGTGGGATCAAACTTTTCGACCGCCCGCTCAAGACCCAGGGAACCCTCCTGGATCAGATCGAGCAGCTCCATCCCCTTGCCCTGGTATTTCTTGGCAACACTGACGACAAGACGCAGGTTGGCCTTCATCATCCGCTCCTTCGACCGCCGGCCGATGCGGATCAGGCGCTGCTCGGTGGGGGTGAGGGGCTGGTCGTCGCCCCGCTCCAGCAGCTGCATCATCTTCTGCACCTGATTGCCGAGCTCGATCTCCTCGGCAGGGGTGAGCAGGGGCACACGGCCGATGGTGCCGAGGTACCAGCTGATCGGATCACTACCCCGTCTCGGACTGGTCTCTGCGCTGGAGAGCGTTGTACTGGTCATGGTCGCCCCCTTGGGTAGTAAGAGATTCCTACGGGAAGATGAATCACCAGGGTGTTTTCGGTAACCCTTTAGATTCGTGAGTGGAATCCCAAACAAATCAGGGGAGAACTTCATCTTCTGATGCATGACTGCTGCCGTGGGGTGCCAGCGGTGCCCGCCGCAGCTGTCGGGCCACCGCCAGCGGATCGGCGCAACCCTGGCCGTTCCGGGCCAGCAGCAGGCCCGCCGTGGCATGGCGCAGCATCGCCAGCGGCAGCAACGGCACCGCCGGAGTCGACGCCTGGCCAAGGGCGGCCAGACCACCGGCGTAGCCGGCCAGCACGTCCCCCAGGCCCGCCCGGGCCGCCCATGGACTGGCCTGGGCCAGCTGCCAGCGCTCACCCTTCGGGGACGCCACCAGCGACCGGGCTCCCTTGAGCAGCACCCAGGCACCGCTGCGGTCGGCGGCCGCCGCCGCCGCTTCCAGCGGGGGCAGGCCCACAAGATCAGGAAAGAGCCGGGCAAACTCGGCCTGGTGGGGGGTGATCCAGGTGGGGCCACAGCGGCGCCGCAGCCAGGCGCTGGCGTCTCCGCCCGCGGCAAGCCGGTTGAGCCCGTCGGCATCGAGCACCAGGGTCGCCGCCAGAGCCTCAAGGCCGTCGGGCAGGGGCCCCTCCGGCCCCAGCCCCGGTCCGAGCACCAGCGCATCGAGGCGGTCAACCGCAGCACCCTCGGCGGCGAGCACCACCTGGGGCAGGGCCTGCCAGAGCAGGGCCGCCTGGGGCGGGGGCAGCTGGGCCTCCAGCCAGCCCAGGCCCGTGGCACTGGCCCCCTCGAGGGCCAGGCGCGCGGCGCCGGGGTAGGCGCTGCTGCCGGCGATCACCCGCAGCCGCCCCCGGCCATGCTTGGCGGCGGCGGCCCCGGGGGTCGGCCCCGGGTGATCGTCCGCCGGCCACAGCCCCCGCACCAGGCCTGCCAGCGGCATGGCCAGCCGCGCCAGGGGCAACCCCAGGTCGACCCGTTCCAGCTCCCCCACCCAGGGCAGGGCCGCGTCCTGCCAGAAGCCCTGTTTCCAGAGGCCGATGCTGAAGCTGCGGCTGCAGCGGGCCGCCACCGCCCCCAGCGGCCGACCGCTGTCGCTGCAGAGGCCGCTGGGCCCATCGACCCCCCACACCTCCCCCCCCGCGGCATCCCGCTGGCGCAGCAGGCGCTCCAGAAAGGGGGGCAGGGGTCGCCGCTGGCCCAGCCCGAAGAGGGCATCAATCCAGAGGCTGGCCTCGGCGGGATCGGGCGCGGCCGTGAGCCGGGGCACCCCCAGCCATTCGAGGTGGGCCAGGTGATCGGCCGTGAGGGGGCGATGGCTGTCGAAGGGGCTCCAGACCCGCACGGGCAGCCCGGCCAGGGCGAGTTCCCTGGCCACCACCAGCCCATCACCGCCGTTGTGCCCCGGACCCACCAGCACCAGCACCCCCCGCCGGCGCAGGTCATCGGCCTGCCGCAGCATCCGCCGGGCAAGGGCGAGGGCCGCCTTTTCCATCAGAGCCGCCACGGGTAGACCACTGGCGAAGAGGGACGCTTCGAGGGTCTCCATGGCGGCGGCGGTCACCAGCAGGTGATCCGCATCAGCGGCCGGCCAGGATTCCAGCGTCGACAGGGCAGGGGACACCGGCGGCACACGTGCTGCCTCTGATCTAGAGGCAACATGGATCCATGGCCAGTGCAGGCAGAACCAGCATGATCACGACGTCAGCCCCACCGCCGCTGCCGGCGGTGGCGGCGGCCGTGGAGCGGCTGCGCGCCTGGCCCGGAGACCATCGTGTGGCCGTCGGGCTTTCCGGAGGCGTCGACAGCTCCCTGACGGCAGCCCTGCTGCTGCAGGCCGGCTGGGAGCTGGAAGGCGTCACCCTCTGGCTGATGAGCGGCAAGGGGGCCTGCTGCGCCGAGGGCCTGGTGGACGCCGCCGGCCTCTGCGAGCAACTGGGGGTGCCCCACCACGTCGTCGACAGCCGCGAGACCTTCGCCCGCGAGATCGTCGGGATGCTGGTCGACGGCTACAGCCAGGGGATCACGCCCCTGCCCTGCTCCCGCTGCAACCGCTCGGTGAAGTTCGGTCCGATGCTGGCCTGGGCCGAGCAGGAGCGGGGCCTGACGCGGCTGGCCACGGGCCACTACGCACGGGTGCGGCCAGCGGTGGAGGGCGGCCAGCCCCAGCTGCTGCGGGGGCTGGATCGCCACAAGGACCAGAGCTACTTCCTTTACGACCTGTCAGCCGCTGTGCTGGACCGGCTGGTGTTTCCCCTCGGGGAACTCACCAAGGCCGACACCAGGGCCGAGGCGGCGCGGCTGGGCCTGCGCACCGCCAGCAAGCCTGAAAGCCAGGACCTGTGCCTGGCGGACCACCATGGTTCGATGCGGGCCTTTCTGGATGCCCACATTCCTGCCCGCCCTGGCGAGATCGTGCTGACCGACGGGCAGCTGCTGGGCCGCCATGACGGCATCGAGCATTTCACGATCGGCCAGCGGCGCGGCCTTGGGGTGGCCTGGCGGGAGCCCCTGCATGTGGTGCGGCTGGAGGCCGCCATGAACCGCGTGGTGGTGGCCCCACGGGCAGAGGCCGGACGCCGGGAGTGCCGGGTGCAGGCCATCAACTGGGTGTCCCTGCCACCGATCACCGCTCCGCGGGAGGTGGAGGTGCAGGTGCGGTACCGCAGCGCTCCGGAACAGGCTCTGCTGCGACCGCTGGGGGACGAGGCCGCCTCCCTTGAGTTCGTCGAGCCCCAGTTTTCGATCGCCCCTGGCCAGGCCGCGGTCTTCTACGACGGCGAGGTGCTGCTGGGGGGCGGACTGATCAGCAGCGACTGAAGCGGCCCTGCGGCCCGGGATGGCGGCGCCAGCAGCACAAGCACCCCTGCCAGGGTGAGGGAGGCGGCAAGCAAGGCGACGGCCCGGGTCCAACCCCGCAGCAGCAGCCAGTCCCAGCCCCCCATGGCCAGGAGCAGCACCAGCGCGGCCGCGAGGGGAATGCCAAGCAGGTATCCCAGCAGAGCGGGCAGCGACCAGCCGCCCTGCAGATGCCCCAGGGCCGTGCCGTGCAGCACCAGGGAAGGAGACAGGGCCCAGGCGGGCAGCCAGTCGAGCAGCACCAGGGCGAGGGTGAGAAAGGAGACCAGCAGCAGCGGAACCAGCGACGGCAGTTCAAGCAGCGAGCAGCCGACCATCAGACCCACCAGGCCGTGGCTGAGCAGCATCACCATCCAGGCGAGGCCCTGGCGCACCCCCACAAGCCCCAGCACCAGCAGAAACAGGAGATGACGGGGGTCGGTGAACGGATGCGCCAGCCCACTGGCCAACCCCGACCAGGGATCCGGCAGATCCGGGTTCAGGGGGCCATGGTGGGCCAGTCCCGGGGTTGCCGCCAGCAGCACCAGCAGCAGGGCCAGCGCCGGCCAGAGCCATGGGCGAAAGCAGTGGAACCGTTCCCGAACGGAGACCATGGGACGGCCACAGCTGATCAGATTATGGCTCCATAACAGCTTGGTGAGTAAAACCTGAGACACCGATGACGCACCCCTCACGCCTCACGCCTCACCAATGGGGATCGTCGGCGAACTCCACAATCAGGCCAACGGGCCTGCCCCCCGGCACCACGGCCACGCAGGCCCGAACCGTCGTGCCATTCACATCGATCTCACAGGCACCACAGCTTCCACCAAGGCAGCCCGTCGGGATGCTGACGCCGGCCGCGGCGGCCGCCACGAGCCAGGGGGTACCCGCTGCAGCCGGCTGGCAGCGGCCCCCAGGCCAGGTGATCAGCCGTTGTTCCACGAACCCGCATCGCCCCCATCGGTGAGCAGATCCTGCCAGCGGACGTGGGCAGCGAAGGCATCTGCGAGACGGTCCAGCACCCCCTCCCGCTGCACGTGGTGACCGAGCACCGTCAGGGGCAACGGGGCCAGGCCACGGCGCTGCCGCAGGCGATTCAGCCAGCTGCGGCGCCAGGGACCGTCATCGAAGACGCCATGCAGGTAGGTGCCGGCCACCTCTCCCTTCACCCAACCGAGCCCCTCCCCATCCGCCAGGGGCTCCACGCCATCGGCCAGCACCTCGCTGCGCCCCCGGTGCAGCTCGAACCCCGCCAGGTCCCCCGCGGCCCCGGGGGGCCAGAGGGGGCGGCAGCGCCGCTGGCGACAGAGCTTGTCGGCGGTGAAGCGGGTGCGCAGGGGCAACAGGCCGAGCCCTGGCTGGCGGTCGGCCCCATCCCCATCGGATCCCTCGGGATCATCGAGCTCGACACCAAGCATCTGCAGTCCTCCGCACAGGCCGAACACGGCACCACCGGCGGCCGCGAACCGCTGCAACGCGCGGTCCAGGCCCGCCTGGCGCAGCTGGGCCAGGTCGGCGAGGGTGCGCTTGCTG
This sequence comes from Synechococcus sp. UW140, assembly GCA_945861105.1. GTDB lineage: Bacteria > Cyanobacteriota > Cyanobacteriia > PCC-6307 > Cyanobiaceae > CAIQIA01. Next base: position 3,521 of record CAMASU010000058.1, on the reverse strand, counting down.
CCGGGCAGCAGCACCGCATCGGGTTGCCCCAGAGGCTCCCCCGGTCGCACCCAGCGCAGCCTCACCCAGGGCTCGGCTTCCAGGGGATCAAGGTCTGAAAAATTGCTCAGCGACGGCAGCCGCAGCACGGCGATCTCCAGGTCGGCCTCGGGCTTGTGGCGACGGCGCTCGAGCAGATCCAGGGAGTCTTCCGGAGGGAACAGGTCGTTCAACCAGGGCATCACCCCCAGCACCGGGACGCCGGTGCGCTCTTCAAGCCAGCGGCGACCGTTGTCGAACAGCTCCCGCCGGCCGCGGAAGCGGTTAATCAGGATGCCGCGGATGAGGGGACGCTCGACCGGGCGCAGGAGGGAGAGGGTGCCGACGATCTGGGCAAAGACTCCGCCCCGCTCGATGTCGGCCACCAGCAGACAGCGGGCGCGCAGGAACTGGGCCAGGCGCAGGTTGGTCAGGTCCCGGGGCTGCAGGTTCATCTCGACGGGACTGCCGGCTCCCTCAAGCACCAGTCGCCCGGTCGGATGGCCGTGTTCGAGCTGGGCCAGGCCCCGGCGGATGGCCTGCCAGCCGGGACGGAACCAGTCCTGGTAGTAGGTCTCGGCGCGAGCGATGCCGGCCGGCCGGCCATTGAGGATCACTTCACTGGTGCTGTCGCCCTGGGGCTTGAGCAACACCGGATTCATGGCACAGCAGGGCTCAAGCCCGGCCGCCCAGGCCTGCATGGCCTGGGAATAGGCCATCTCACCGCCGTCCCCATCCACCCAGGCGTTGAGGCTCATGTTCTGGCCCTTGAAGGGCAATGGGCAGTCGCCGCGGCGCAGCAGCACCCGGCAGAGCGCCGCCGTCATCAGCGACTTGCCGGCGCCGCTGCTGGTGCCGAGCACCATCAGGGGGGCCTGGGGTCGCTTCACAGGCGGGGCCAGTGGCGCCGCAGGCCATGGCGCAGGCGGCGAACGGGGCCTGCCATGGGCAATTCACCGGGCCAGTCCAACAGGATCTGGCGCCCCATCGGCGTCAGTCGCACCCGCTGGGTCAACCCCTGGCCGTCCACCTCGCGACGCAGCACCCCCAGGCGAATGAGCCAGCGGAACGCGTCCTCGACCTCGTCCTCCCCACAGGGGCGGCGGCACCAGTCGGACCGTTCAGCCACCTGGCGGCTGGCCAGTGGCATCGTGCCCACACTGTCGTAAAACCCGCGGCTGAAGGGCAGACAGCACAGGGCTTCACGGGCCCGGTTCAGGGAACGGGCATCGAGCAGCGGCGATTCGTTCATGCAGCGACCCTAGGCAGGGGGCCACCGCGGCAGAGTCGGAGAATGGAGGCTGACCCTCCGTCGCCGTCGATGCTGCTGCTGGCCTCTGCCTCGCCGGCCCGGCGCCGCCTGCTGGAACAGGCCGGCATCCCCCATCGGGTGCAGGTGAGCGGGGTCGATGAAGCGACCATCACGGCCGCAGATCCGCGGCAGCTGGTGCAGCGGCTGGCGCGAGCCAAAGCCATGGCCGTGGCCCAGCGATTGCAAGGCTCTGACCGACCCCGGGAAGGGGTGCTGGGGTGCGATTCGGTGTTGGTGTTCGACGGTGAGATCTTCGGCAAACCCCGCGACGCCAGCGAGGCCATCGCCCGCTGGCAGCGGATGGCCGGCGGCTGGGGCCATCTGTACACCGGCCACGCCCTGCTCGGGGCCCCCGCGGGCCCGGACGAACGGTTGGAGACCGTGAGCACCCGGGTGTTGTTCGCCGCCGTCGGACTGGCTGAGATTGAGCGCTACGTGGCCAGTGGCGAACCGCTGCAATGCGCAGGGGGGTTTGCCCTCGAGGGGCGGGGGGGGCTGCTGGTGGAGCAGATCGAGGGTTGCGTGAGCAATGTCATCGGTCTGAGCCTGCCCCTGCTGCGGCGCTGGCTGGGCGCCCAGACATCAGACTGAACGGCGCTCCCCGCACGGCCATCGCATGGGCTTCTGGACCCCCTATGCCGACTGGATCTACACCGTGGTGAGCTGCACGCTGCTGATGCTGGTGATCGTGGCGGTGCTGAAACCCGGTCAGCCATGAAAAAACCCCCGCCGAAGCAGGGGTTGCAGAGCGAGAAGCGATGAACCGGATCCCGAACGGTGAAGCAGGGCTTCAGTCGAGATCAGGCATGGCCAGGGCGGGCTCGGCCTGACGGTCGATACCCTTCTCGAAACCAGCGGCAGCAGCGCGGGCGCGGCCGGCATGCCAGAGGTGACCCACCAGGAAGAAGAAGGCGAGCACGAACTGGGTCGAGGCAAGCCACTGGCGGATGTTGACGTAGTTCACCGAGTTGGGCTCGGTGATGATGCCGCCCACCGAGTTGATCGACGCATTGGGTGCGTGGGTCATGTACTCAGCGGCACGACGAACCTGCCAGGGCTGGATGTCGTTCTGAAGCTTGTCGAGGCTCAGGCCGTTGGGACCCCGCAGGGGCTCAAGCCAGGGACCACGGAAATCCCAGAAACGCATGGTCTCACCGCCGAAGATGATCTCACCGGTGGGGGAGCGCATCAGGTACTTGCCCAGGCCCGTGGGGCCCATGGCAGAACCGATGTTGGCGCCGAGACGCTGGTCGCGGACCAGGAACGTGAAGCTCTGGGCTTGGGAGGCTTCGGCGTTGGTGGGGCCGTAGAACTCCGAGGGGTAGGCGGTGTTGTTGAACCAGATGTAAGCCGAGGCAATGAAGCTCATGAAACTCAGAGCCCCGAGGCTGTAGCTCAGGTAAGCCTCACCGTTCCAGATGAAGGCGCGGCGCACCCAGCCGAAGGGCTTGGTGATCACGTGCCAGATGCCACCGAAGATGCAGATCAGGCCGACCCAGATGTGGCCGCCGATGATGTCTTCCATGGAATTCACCCCGATGATCCAGCCTTCTCCGCCGAAGGGAGCGCGGAAGAGGTAGCCGAAAATCACTCCAGGGCTCAGGGTGGGGTTGGTGATCAGACGAACGTCACCGCCACCGGGAGCCCAGGTGTCATAGACACCGCCGAAGAACATGGCCTTGAACACCAGCAGGAGAGCACCCACACCAAGAAGGATCAGGTGGTACCCGATGATGTTGGTCATCTGGTTCTTGTCACGCCAGTCCTGCGAGAAGAAAGCCGAGTAGTTCTCGAGGATTTCGGGGCCACGGAGGGCGTGATACAGACCACCAAGTCCGAGGACGGCGGAGCTGATCAGGTGAAGCACGCCGACCACAAAGAACGGGTAGAGGTCAGTAACCTCGCCGCCGGGACCGACGCCGTAGCCAAGGGTGGCCACGTGGGGGAACAGGATCAGACCCTGCTCGTACATGGGCTTGTCGAAGGTGAAGTGACTCACTTCGAACAGCATCATGGCGCCGGCCCAGAAGACCATCAGACCGGCGTGGGCCACGTGGGCGCCGAGGAGGCGACCGGAGAGGTTGATCAGGCGAGCATTACCAGACCACCAGGCATAACCGGTGGAGTCCTGGTCCTTGCCGCCAACGGCAATCAGGCCGGAATCAAAGGGCGTTTCCACGGGGCAGAACCT
>CAMASU010000057.1 GCA_945861105.1 Synechococcus sp. UW140 | reverse complement strand
CCCCGCCGACTCGTTGCTGGTGACCTGGCTGGGCGCAAAGCTGGCCGGCGGCGCTGAACTGCTGGTGGGCCAGCGCCTTGAAGGGGCCGACAGTGCTGTCGCCCTGGTCGGCGACCACGTGGAGCAGGACCCTGGAAGCCGTTATCACCGCACGGCCGTCGTCAGTGGCTGGGCCCTTGCGCGCCTGGAGCCCCAGGTGTGCCAGACCAGCGGCCAGGCCAGCACCACCTTCCGCGATCTGGCCCTGGCCCGGGGGCAGGCCACCGTCGATCTCCACAGCCGCGTGCGCTTCGAGGGGCCCGAGGGCCAGCTCGATCAGCTGCATCGGGCCCTTGTGGACGATGGCGGCCAGAGTGTCTTCAACGGCGTGGTGCAGGTGCCGCAGCAGGCCCAGCGCACCGACGCCGCCCAGCTGAGTCGCCATCTGCTGCTGAGCCCCCGCGGCCGCGTCGACACCATCCCGCAGCTCGAGATCGTCGCCGATGACGTGCGTTGCAGCCATGGGGCCACCGTGAGCAGCCTCAGTGATGACGAGCTGTTCTATCTGCAGAGCCGTGGCATCGACCGTGCCCTGGCCCGTCGCCTGCTCACCCGCGGCTTCTGCCGACCGATCCTCGATGACCTCCCCCCCCTGGCGGCCGCCTGGCCCGCTGCTGAGCTGCTGCCATGACCACCGACCTCGCCACCCTGCACCGGCCCGACTTTCCCCTGCTTGACCAGCAGGTCCATGGACAACCCCTGATCTACCTCGACTATGCGGCCACCAGCCAGAAGCCGCGGGTGGTGATTGAGGCCCTGGAGCACTACTACAGCCAGGACAACGCCAATGTGCATCGGGGTGCCCACAGCCTGAGCGCCCGGGCCACCGAAGCCTTCGAGGCGGCCCGCGCCACCACCGCCCGATTTGTCGGGGCTGCCGATGCCGACGAGATTGTCTTCACCCGCAATGCAACCGAAGCCATCAATCTGGTGGCCTTCACCTGGGCCCTCGATCGCCTCCGGCCGGGGGATGAGATCCTCACCACCGCCATGGAGCACCACAGCAATCTGGTGCCCTGGCAGCTGGTGGCCGCTCGCACCGGCGCCGTGCTGCGGCATGTCGGCGTCACGGCCGAAGGGGAACTTGATCTGGCCGATCTTCAGCGTCAGCTGGGACCCCGCACGCGGCTGGTGACCCTGGTGCATGTGAGCAACACCCTGGGGTGCCTCAATCCCGTGGCGGAGGTGGCGGCCCTGGCCCATGGGGTGGGCGCGCGGGTGTTGCTGGATGCCTGCCAGAGCCTGCCCCATCTGCCCATCGCGGCGACCTCCCTCGGCTGCGACTGGCTGGTGGGTTCGAGCCACAAGCTCTGCGGTCCCACCGGCATGGGGTTCCTCTGGGGCCGTCGCGAGCTGCTGGAGGAGGCCCCACCGTTCCTGGGCGGTGGCGAGATGATCGACGAGGTCTTCCTCGACCGCAGCACCTGGGCGGCCCTGCCCCACAAATTTGAAGCCGGCACTCCTGCCATCGGCGAGGCCATCGGCATGGGGGCGGCCCTCGACTACCTGAGTGCCATCGGCCTCGATCGCATCCACGCCTGGGAGCAGATCCTCACCCGCCAGCTCTGGGACGGACTGGCCCGCATCAAGGGGGTGCGCCCCCTCGGGCCGGATCCTGTCCGCCAGCCCGATCGGGGGGCCCTTGCGGCCTTTGCGGTGGACGGTGTCCATGCCCATGACCTGGCCGCCCTGCTCGATGTCGAGGGCATCTGCATCCGCAGCGGCCACCACTGCACCCAGCCGCTGCACCGTCAGCTTGGCCTGACGGCCTCGGCCCGGGCCAGCCTGGCGTTCACCACCACTCCTGCCGAGATCGAGCGCTTTCTTGAATGCCTCGACGATGCCGTCGACCGGTTGCGCCTCCATGCCTGAGGCGGAGGCCGGGCCGCTGCTGTTCCTGGTGGTGCTCGGGGGCCGGGTCGACGGTGGGCTGATCGAGGTCCATGACGCCCGGCTGGTGGCCGGTGTCAGCCTTGAAGCGACTTTCCCGAGCCTGCGCCGGGGCTGGTTCGGTCGGCCCAGGGGTCTCCATCTCGACAGCTGGGCCCAGGTGCGTGGTGCCGATGGCCATGGGATTGCCCTGCGTCCCCAGCCCCCGTCGACCCCAGAGGAGGCCGCCGACAAGCTCTGGTTCGTCAATCTGGGTGCCTACGAGCTGACGGCGTTCCACGAACGCCACCGCTGTGGTCTGGTGGTTGCCCCCACGGCCCGGGCTGCCCGGTCGCGGGCCTTGCGTCTGCTGCCCCTGGGGGTGTGCCAGCGCCACCACGACGACCTGGCCGCCGTGGACGACTGCCTGGCGGTGGACCGGGTGGACCGCTGGCATGTGCATCTGCGGCCTGATCCGGCCTTCGCCGCCGGGCCCCTCGAACCCGATTGGATCGGTTACCGCCGCATCGACCGTTCCTGACGCGCGATCACGGCGGCGGCGGCCGCTTCCCCGGCCCGGATCGCCCCTTCGAAGTACCCGGGCCAGCGCCGGGCCATCTCGGTGCCGGCCCACACCACCCGGCCATGGGGGCGGCGCCAGGCGTCGCCGAAGGTGGTCCAGGTGCCCGGCACGGGAAAGGCGGTGAAGGCTCCACCGGTCCAGGGTTCAGCACCCCAGTCGTGCCAGATCAGGTCGATGGGCTGACCGGCCTCCGGGCCCCAGAGGCTTTCGAGTTCAGCCAGCAGGCAAGCCCGCTGGGCGGCGGGGGCCATGGTGCCGAAGGCCAGGGCCCGGTCGGCGGCGATGAACCCCGCCAGCACCCCTGGCTCCGCTTCGGGGGGGGAGGTGTCGGCCGTCAGTTCCAGCCAGGCCCGCTCCCCCAGGGCGAGGCCGTTGCGGCCGTCATCGCGCCAGAAGGCCCGCGGGTACACGGCCAGCACCTTCACCATCGCCCCCATCGGCCAGCGTTGCTGCAGCGCGGCCTGGTCGGCGGGCAGGGGGGGGTCGAACTGAAGCCGTTGCCGCTGACTCGGGGGCAGCGCCACCACCACGGCCTGACAGCGGTGGCGATCACCATCGGCTGTCATCACCGCGGCCCCGTCACTGTCCTGGTGGATGGCCACCGCCGGGCAGCCGCAGTGCACGGCCGCCCCCAGGTCGGCCGCCAGCCGCTCGGCCACCTGACCGGCTCCGCCGCGCAGCAGCCAGGCTTCGGGCACCTCCCGCTGGGGGGAGGCCGCCTGGGTCCAGGCCAGGTGCAGCATCGACACCTGATGCAGCTCGAAGCCGCCCGATCCCCCCACCCGACCCAGCCACTGCAGCGGCAGGCGGGCGGCGGCCGAGGCGCCGAGGCCCTGCAGCCAGGCGTCGGCCGTGATCGTGTCTAGGGCTGCGGCATCGGGGCTGCGCCACGGCTCCTCGGGGTCGATGCTGGCCACCAGCCGGCGGAACTGCTCTTCCACGGCCGCGGCCTCGCGGCGCTCGTCGGCGCTGAGGGGCAGATCGTCGGGGTCGAAGAACAGCAGCGTGGCGTCGAAGTCGGCCCCGAGCCGCGCGCGCCGGGCCTCGTTCTGCCAGCGGAACAGCCCCTCACCGTCGTAGTGGCTCGCAAACCGTTCCAGCCCCAGCTCGTCCACCAGGGCCAGCAAGCGGCTGTGGGTGTCGCCCCCCCACTGGCCCCCCAGGTCCACGGCCAGCCCCGGGGTCAGCTGCCGCCGTCGCATGCGGCCGCCGGCGGTCGGGGCCGCCTCAAGCACCTGCACCGTGCGCCCGGCGGCCTGCAGCTGACGGGCCGTCACCAGGCCCGACAGGCCGGCCCCCACCACCACTGCATCGAGCATCGGGTTCCCCGCCGCCGTTGGTTTCAGTGTGGCCGGCTCCCGTGGGGTCGGCAGGACATGATCGGGGCAGAGATCCCCCGCCGGCATGAACATCGACGGTCGCCCCTGGCGCACGATCTGGCTCGAACCCGATGGCCGTGCCGTGGGGGTCATCGACCAGACCCGTCTGCCCCACGCCTTCGAGACCCGTCGCCTCGACAGCCTTGAGGCGGCCGCCGCCGCCATTCGCACCATGGTGGTGCGGGGGGCCCCGCTGATCGGTGTCACCGGCGCCTACGGGCTGATGCTGGCCCTGCAGGCGGATCCATCCGATGGCGCCCTGGCGGCCGCCGAGGCCCTGTTGCTGGCGACGCGGCCCACGGCGGTCAACCTGGCCTGGGCCCTGGAACGCACCCGTCGGCGGGTGCAGGCCCTGCCCCCCGCCGAACGGGCCGCCGCCGCCGCCGCCGAGGCCGCGACCATTGCCGATGAGGACGTGGCGATGTGCGAGGCCATCGGTGACCACGGCCTGGCGGAGTTCCGCCGCCTGCACGGGGCCCTGCCATCCGAGCGCCAGGGGCAGCCGCTGCAGGTGCTGACCCACTGCAATGCCGGCTGGCTGGCCACCGTCGACTGGGGCACGGCCCTGGCGCCGATCTACAAGGCCCACCGGTCGGGGCTGCCCATTCATGTCTGGGTCGACGAGACCCGCCCGCGCAACCAGGGGGCCAGCCTCACGGCCTATGAACTGGCCTGTGAAGGGGTTCCCCACACGGTCATCGTCGATAACGCCGGCGGCCATCTGATGCAGCACGGTCGGGTGGATGCCGTGATCGTCGGCACCGACCGCACCACCCGCCGCGGCGATGTCTGCAACAAGATCGGCACCTATCTCAAGGCCCTCGCGGCCCACGACAACGGTGTGCCCTTCTACGTGGCCCTGCCGTCGTCCACCATCGACTGGACCCTGGAGGATGGCCTGGTGGAGATCCCGATCGAGGCCCGCGCCGCCGATGAGGTGACCCACATCCAGGGCCGCGACCCGTCGGGACAGCTGCTCAGTGTGCGCCTCACCCCGGACGCCTCAGCCGCCTTCAACCCTGCCTTCGATGTCACGCCGGCCCGGCTGGTGACCGCCCTGATCACGGAGCGGGGGCTGGCCGCGGCGAGTGAGCAGGGGCTGCGGGGTCTCTATGGCTGAGATGGGGGCTGGGGCCGCAGGCCGCTGAGGGCCTGGGCCAGCTCGAGGGGGAACAGCACCACCGTGTTCGAGGGGCTGGCGCCGAGGCCGTCGATCGTCTGCAGGGTCCGCAGTTCGAGGGCGATGGGGTTGCCGGCCATGGTGGCGGCGGCCTGGGCGAGGTTCTCGGCCGCCAGCCGGTCCCCGTCGGCCTTGGTGATCGTCGCCCGTTTTTCCCGTTCCGCCGAAGCCTGGCGCGACATCATCCGCTTGAGATCCTCGGGCAGCTCGATGTCCTGCAGCTGGATCGATTCGATCGTGATGCCCCACTGGCGCGACTGGGCTTCGACGGCTGTCTGCACCTGCTCCTGAATGCGTTCGCGTTCTGACAGCAGCTCATCGAGGGTCAGGCCGCCGACCACGTCCCGCAGGGCCGCCTGGCTGTACTGGGCGATGGCGAAGCGGTAGTCCTGAATCCGGTTCACGGCCGCGGCGGCATCGTCAACGCGAAAGAACACCGCGCTGTCGATGCTGGCGGGCACGTTGTCACGGGTGATCACCCGCTGGCTGGGGATGTTCAGCACCTGGGTGCGGGTGTCCAGAAAACGCGCGCTCTCCAGGATCGGGATCACGTACAGCACCCCGGGGCCCCGCACCCCCTGCAGGGTTCCCAGCCGCAGAATCACCCCCCGTTCCCACTGGGCCGCCACCCGCACCCCGCTCACCAGGCCGTTCCAGAGCAGCGCCAGGGCCCCCACGGCGGTGATGGCCCCGGGGCGTCGGGGTTCCGGCTGGGCCAGGGCCACCAGGGCCGCCAGGGCCAGCGGCACCACCAGCAGGGAGAGCCGCAGGCCCCCCCCCAGGGAGACGTGGCCTGGTTGCGGGATGGCGATGATCCGTTCAGGTCCGGGGCTGCTGGCCATGGCGCTAGCGAGGCTTGACTTTATTATGACCGGTCCCTGCTGGCGCGGCAGGCTGGACCAGCTGGCCAGGGGGCCCGTTGAGCCCTTCGCCTTAAGTCGCCGCTGGGGGCAGAGCCCGAGGGAGCTGCTGGTGGTGGGTCTCAACCCCAGCCGGGCCGATGATGGCACTGTCGACGACCCGGCGGCGTTGCACCGGGTCCCGGACCCGGTGGACTCAGGGGGCGATCCCAGGTCGTCCGACCGCGGCTGCCGCTGGTGCAGGTGCTGCGGCTCACCCGTCTGGGGGAGCCGGCCCATCCCCTGTATCTGCCTGCCGCGTTGCGCCCCCAGCCCTGGCCCCCGCCATCGCCAGAATGAGTGGCCTGCGCCACCTGGCCATGGTCACGGCACCCCAGGCCCCCACGGCTCCCCCTAACTGGGTGGCGTCCCGCCATCCCCTCGGCTGGCTGATCGACCGGCTGCTGCAGGTGGGGCCCCTGCGGGCTCTGCTGTTTCTGCAGGCCCGCCGGCTGATCATCCGTACGGCCGAGTCCCGCGGCATCGCCTGGAGGGCCCGGCGTCAGACCCTTGTGGCCCAGGCTCAACCGCTGCTGGCTGCCGTGCAGCGGGCCGACCTGGAGCCACCGGCGTATTACCGGGTGCGCTTCCACGCCTATGACGAGGGCAACCTCTGCTGGGCGGCCGCCGGCGAGGCCGAGCAGGCCACCGATGCCATGGCCCTGCGGGTGTGGCCCGGTGAGGCCCTGTCGGCCGAGGCGGCCCAGCGGCGGCTGCGGCAGGCAATCTTCGCCGTGGTCGAACCGTCCCTCGACGGCCCCCTGCGGCGGGTGCTCGACGTGGGCTGTTCGGTCGGGGTCGGCACCCTGGCCCTGCGGGACTGGCTCGATCAGCGGGGGGACCACGGTGCGGTGGTCGAGGGGCTGGACCTGTCGGCCCCGATGCTGGCGGTGGCGCGGGTGCGCGACCGCGACGGACGCATCGCCGCCTGGCACCACGCTGCGGCCGAAACAACGGGACTGGCCGCGGCGAGTGTTGATCTGATCACCCTGCAGTTCGTCTGCCACGAGCTGCCCCAGCGGGCCACCTTGGCGGTGCTGGCCGAAATGGCCCGGTTGCTGCGGCCTGGTGGCACCCTGGCCCTGGTCGATCAGGACCCCCAGTCGGCGGTGATCCGGCGGTTGCCGGCGCCGATCGCGACTCTGCTCAAGAGCACCGAGCCCTATCTCGAGCAGTACTTCAGCCTTGACCTGCCTGCGGCCCTCACCCAGGCGGGGTTCGAGTGCCTGCGTGTCGCCCCCTGCGATCCCCGCCACCGGGTCGTGGTGGCGCAGAAGGCGCCATGAATGGACCTGAGTGAGCATCAAATTGGACTCCTGAGTCCCGGATCTGCGCCTGCTCGCTCTGGCGGTCAGGGGTGGGCCTAATCATGGACTGGGCGTACGACCCACATTCCTTTGCACTCATCTCCTGTCATGAAAACCCCAGTTCTCAAGACTCTGTCGGCCAAGCAAGCTGAATCCGTTTCCGGCGGCCTCTTCAACAGCTTCGTGGTGAGCACCACCGGGACCAATTCCCAGCAGAGCGTCGGCTTCGTCGGCATTGGCCTGGTCGGCATCGGCCGGCTCTGCTGAACCCTCACATTTCAGAGCCTGAACGGGCCCAGCAGTTCCTTCTGAACTGACACTGCGGCGCCATCACCCATCCGGAGGCCTACGGATGGGTTTTCTTCATTCCCCTACTCAACAGATTGAAAGTCCCATGCATCCCAGCAGTTCCGTCATGTCCCCCACTTGCTTGGAGACCCTCTCACCGGAGGCATGTGAAGCCGTCCAGGGAGGTGCAATCAGCATTCCGGTTCTCTCCCTGAAAACCCTGTTGTCCCGCTTCGGCAGCAATGGGCCTGCCCCCGCCCCGTCGCCGGATCCCGGTTCTTCCTCGATCACCAACATCGGCAGCATCGGCACCTCGTTGGTCAGCGTGGGCGCCATCTACCTTTGAGCCCGTTGCCTGATCCCGATGCCTGCCAGCTCCGACCCAGCCCCCTGCGAGGCCGAGCTGCGTCAGGAGCTGGTGCGGGTGGCCCGGGCCATGAATGCCGCCGGCATCAACCAGGGCACCTCCGGCAACCTGTCGGTCCGTTGCGGTGACGGGCTGCTGATCACGCCGTCATCGCTGCCCTATGAACGCATGGGCGCCGACGACATCGTGCGGCTCGGTTTCGACGGCCACTGGCAGGGGAGTCGCCGGCCCTCCTCCGAGTGGCGTCTCCATGCCGATCTGCTGGCCCACCGCCCCGGGGCACAGGCGGTTGTGCATTGCCATTCGGTCCATGCCACGGCCCTTGCCTGCCATGGCTTCGCCATTCCCGGGTTCCATTACATGGTTGTGGTGGCCGGAGGGTCATCGATTCGCTGTGCGCCCTATGCCACCTTCGGGACCCAGGAGCTGAGCGATCTGGCCCTGCGGGCCCTTGAAGATCGTCAGGCCTGCCTGCTGGCGCAGCATGGGCAGGTGGCCCTGGGCAGCAGTCCCGAAGGGGCCCTGCGGCTGGCCATCGAAGTCGAGACCCTGGCTCGGATGTACCTGCAGGCGAGGTTGATCGGAGAGCCGCCCCGGTTGTCGGAGGTCGAGCTGGCCAGGGTGGCTGAACGGATGCGCGCGATCCATTACGGCCGCGACCCCGAGGAGCGACCGCATCAGGCCGTGTCTCCCGAGACTCCTTAGAAGTGGGTCACACTCCGCAATGATCCGTTACGATGCGACAGAGCGGATTACCGCTCTTCATTCCGTCTCACCTCGGACTCATGCAAACCACTCTTCAGCAGCGCTCCGGCGCTTCTGTGTGGAACCAGTTCTGTGAGTGGGTCACCAGCACCGACAACCGCCTCTACGTGGGCTGGTTCGGCGTTCTGATGATCCCCACCCTGCTGGCTGCCACCACCTGC
>CAMASU010000056.1 GCA_945861105.1 Synechococcus sp. UW140 | reverse complement strand
GTCTTCGGGCGGATGGTGCTGGCCGGTCACATCTACCGCGGGCTGCGACCGGTGCACTGGAGCCCCAGTTCGCGCACGGCCCTGGCCGAGGCCGAGCTCGAATACCCCGACGGCCACACCTCGCCGAGTGTCTTCGTGGCCTTTGCGGTGAGCGAACGACCGGCGGCGTTCGAGGAACAGCTGGCGGCCGCCGGCCTGGCCGGCACCCCCCTGGCGGTGGCCATCTGGACCACCACCCCCTGGACCCTGCCCGCCAACCTCGCGGTGTCGGTGAACGCCACCCTCCGCTATTCCCTCTGCGATGACGGCAGCGGCAGGCTGCTGGTGGTGGCCACCGATCTTGTGGAGCCCTTGCGCGAGCAGCTGCAGCTGCCGCTGCAACCCAGGCTGACCCTCGCGGGGCAGGACCTCGAAGGCCTGCGCTACCGCCATCCGCTGCTGGATCGCGACGGGGGGGTGGTGATCGGGGGCGACTACATCACCACCGAGGCAGGCACCGGGCTGGTGCACACGGCGCCGGGGCACGGGGCCGATGACTTCGCCACGGGCCGCCGCTATGGCCTGCCGGTGCTCTGCCCGGTGGATGAGGCCGGCATCCTCACCGACGAGGCCGGACCGTTCGCGGGGCTGAACGTGCTCAAGGACGCCAATCCGGCCATCATCGCCGCCCTGAGGGAGGCGGGCGCCCTGCTGGCCGAACAGACCTACGCCCACCGGTACCCGTACGACTGGCGGACCAGAAAGCCGACGATCTTCCGGGCCACCGAGCAGTGGTTCGCGTCGGTGGAGGGGTTCCGCGAGCAGGCCCTTGCGGCCATCGCCGCGGTGACCTGGGTGCCGGCCAGCGGTCGCAACCGCATCGAGGGCATGGTGCGGGAGCGGGGCGACTGGTGCATCAGCCGCCAGCGCACCTGGGGGGTGCCGATCCCGGTCTTCTACCACCGCCACAGCGGGGAGGTGCTGCTCGACGCCGAGAGCCTGGCCCACATGCAGGGGCTGATCGCCGAGCACGGCTCCGACGTGTGGTGGGAACGGGACGAGGCGGAGCTGCTGCCCCCCTCACGGGCCGGCGAGGCGGCGGTGTGGCGCAAGGGCAGCGACACCATGGACGTGTGGTTCGACTCGGGGTCGTCATGGGCCGGCGTCCTCGGTGGCCTCGAGGGCGCCGAGGCCCGGGCCGCCGAACTCACCTACCCGGCCGATCTCTACCTGGAGGGTTCAGACCAGCACCGCGGCTGGTTCCAGAGCAGCCTGCTCACCTCGGTGGCGGTGAACGGCCGGGCGCCCTATCGCAAGGTGCTCACCCACGGCTTCACCCTCGACGAGAAGGGTCGCAAGATGAGCAAATCCCTCGGCAATGTGGTCGATCCGGCGGTGATCGTCGAAGGGGGCCGCAACGAGAAGCAGGAGCCCGCCTATGGCGCCGATGTGCTGCGGCTGTGGGTGAGCTCGGTCGACTACGCCGCCGATGTGCCCCTGGGACCTGCGATCCTGCGCCAGCTCGGCGACGGGGCCCGCAAGGTGCGCAACACCGCCCGCTACCTGCTGGGCAACCTGCACGACTTCGACCCCGCCCGCGATGCCATCCCCCATGCCGAGCTGCCCCTGCTCGACCGCTGGCTGCTGCAGCGCACGGCCCGGGTGGTGGCCGAGATCACCGAAGCCTTCGACGGCCACGAATTCCCACGGTTCGTGCAGACGCTGCAGAACTTCTGCGTCGTGGACCTGTCGAACCTCTACCTCGACATCGCCAAGGATCGTCTCTACGTCAGCGCCGCCGACGATCCGCGGCGACGCAGCTGCCAGACGGTGCTGGCCCTGGTGGTGGAGCGGCTGGCGGGTCTGATCGCTCCGGTGCTGTGCCACATGGCCGAGGACATCTGGCAGCACATTCCCTACGCCGTGCCCGAGCGCTCCGTCTTTGATCGGGGATGGCCGACCGTGCCGGCCGAGTGGGATGGGGACGACAATTTCCCCTTGCGGACGGCGATGCACGACGTCATCGAACTGCGGGCCCGGGTGAACCGACTGCTCGAGAGCTGCCGCCAGCCCGGCGGCGGCGGCATCGGCTCCTCCCTCGAAGCCCAGGTGACCATCACCCTCGGAGAGGGGGAGGCCGCCCAGGCGCTGAGGACCGTCCTTGAGGTGCTGGAGGCCAGTGCCTATCCCGAGGTCGACAACCTCGCCGACTGGTTGCTGGTGAGTGCCCTGCAGGTGGGTGACGACGCACCGCCCGACCCCCTCGCCAGCCATGAAGAAGGCGGCGTCGGGCTGCATGTGCATCGGGCAGACGGCAGCAAGTGCGAGCGTTGCTGGCACTACGCCACCGACATCGGCCACCACACCGACCACCCCAGCCTCTGCGGCCGCTGCGTGACGGTGCTGCTCACACCCGCCAACCCCCGGGGGTGAGGAACTGCTCCAGGGGTGCCGGGCCGGCGAGCACCTCAGGGGCACCGGGGCGCAGCGGCGCCCGCAGCAGGGTGACCGCCTCGACCACCGCGCCGTCCGGCAGGGCGGGCTGGTCAGGATCAAAGGCGGTGGGATGGGTGAGGCTGCTGCTGATGCCGCGGTAGATCAGCAGCTCGAACGGTTCCGGGCCCTCGGGGCCGGGCAGCAGACCCTGCAGCCGCAGCAGGCGGTCGGAACAACCACGGCTGATCGATTCGAGCGTCGCCAGGGTCATCAGAACCCGCCGGCGAGGCGTCCCTGCCGCGGCAACCGCACCAGCAGCCACTGGATGGCCCCCACCAGATAGGCCGCCAGTCCGGCGTACCCCACCACCGCCGAGAGACCGGGGGTCCAGGCCGCACCGAAGAGAAAGCCCAGCACCGTGGCCAGCAGCCCGTGGAACGCCTGGGGCGCCTCGAGCCAGAGGCGGCAGGCCGGGGCCGTCGCCCCGGTCCAGGCACAGCTGATCACGAGTGTGCCCAGCACCACCCCGGCAGCGCAGAGCAGGGTGAGCGCCCAGCGCCAGATGCGCAGGGTCAGCGGCAGGGGCCGCAGGGACGGCAGGTCGCTGATCTCCTCGTTGATGTCGACCCAGAACCACAGGGCCAGCGGAATCAGCAGCTGGGCCACCAGGCCGGTGATGAACGACAGCGGTCTGGCATCGGCCTGCAGCAGCACCGTGACCGCCAGCAGGCTGGCGACCTTGGCATACAGCCCCAGCAGCCGCACCAGGGCCTGCTCCTGGCGAACGGAAGCCCAGACCAGCAGCACGAGGGGCAGGCCGATGGCGAACAGCACCAACAGCCGGTAGTCGATCCAGATCAGGCTGCGCAGCAGCGGCAGGGGCATGGTGCGGTCCCGTTGTGGGGCCATTATCCGCAGACCGCGTTAGCGTCCAGGATCCGGCTGCGCTGGTCATGCTGCCCTGGCTCATGCGCGGGACCCCTGGTCCGCTCGCACGCACCTCCCTCTCCTGTCGACCGTCCCTCGAGGAGGCGGTGCGCGAGGTCTGCAGCGGCCTGGCCGATGCCGGAGAGGCTGACCTGGCCCTGGTGTTCGCCAGCAGCAGCTATGCCAGCGACCTGCCGAGGCTGCTGCCCCTGCTGCGCCGGCAGCTGCGGGCCCGCTGCTGGCTGGGGGCCGTGGGGGGTGGTGTCGTCGGCACCGACCGGGATGGCAACGCCCGGGAGGTGGAACAGCTGCCGGGCCTGAGCGTGAGCCTGCTGCGGCTCCCCGGAGCCGAACTCACCCCCTTTCGGCTGTCCAGCGGTGAGCTGCCCGATCTGGACGGCCCCCATGCGGCCTGGGGGGAGGCCCTGGGGCTTGATCCCGAACGCCTGACGGGCATGGTGCTGCTGGTCGATCCAGGGTTCGCCGGCATCAACGACCTGCTGGCCGGGCTGGATTACGGCTTTCCCGGCATCACCAAGGTCGGGGGTCTCGCCGGCATCCACAGCGCCCCCCACGACTCGCTGCTGTGGGATCAGGAGGTGTGCGGCGGTGCCGTGGGGGTGGCCTTCGGTGGCGCCTGGGCGATCGAGCCGGTGGTGGCCCAGGGCTGCCGCCCCATCGGACCGGTGTTCGAGGTGGAGCAGGCCCAGCGCAACGTGCTGCTGGAGCTGCGCCAGGGAGACCAGGTGAACAGTCCGATCCTGGCGCTGCAGGGGGTGATCGAGGAACTGAACCCCCAGGACCGGGAGCTGATCCGCCAGGCCCTGTTCGTGGGGCTGGCCCGCAGCAGCTTCTCGCTGCGGGCCACCAGCGAGACCCCGCCGTTTCTGGTGCGCAACCTGATGGGGATTGACCCTCGCAACGGCGCCATGGCCATCGGCGATCAACTGCGGGTGGGGCAGCGACTGCAATTTCAGCTCCGCGACGGCGACACCTCCCGCCAGGAGCTGCGGCAGCTGCTCGACCAACGGGCCCGCCAGGGGGAAGCGCCGCTGATGGGCCTGCTGTTCGCCTGCCTCGGCCGTGGCCGCAGCCTCTATGGCTCAGCCGATGTGGATGTGACCGTCTGCCGCGCGGTGCATCCCTCCCTGCCCGTGGCCGGCTTGTTCTGCAATGGCGAGATCGGCCCCGTGGCGGGCAGCACCCAGCTCCACGGCTACACCGCCAGCTGGGGATTCGTGGTGCCCCGGACCGCCTGAGCGCGATGGTGCGGCAGCACGTCAATCCCCTCAGCCGTTTCTTTCAGCAGCCGCATCCTCTGCCGCCGCTGCAGGAGCTGTTCCCCCGGCCGGAGCGGCCCCTGCACCTCGACATCGGCTGCGCCCGGGGGCGCTTCCTGCTGGCCATGGCCCCGCTGCATCCGGAGCGGCTGCACCTGGGCCTCGAGATCCGCCGCAGCCTGGTGGCCCTGGCCGAAGCCGACCGCGAACGGCTGGAGCTGGACAACCTGCGCCTGCTCTTCGCCAATGCCAACGTGAGCCTGCCCCCCTGGCTGGCCACCCTGCCCACCGGTCAGCTGGAGCTGGTGACGATCCAGTTCCCGGATCCCTGGTTCAAGGCCCGGCACCACAAGCGACGGATGGTGCAGCCCGAGCTGCTGCAGGCCCTGGCCACCGCCCTCGACGGCCGCGGTGAACTGCTGCTGCAGAGCGACGTGCCGATGGTGATGGAGCACATGCTGGAGGGGGTGGCGGCCAGCGGGGCATTCGAACCGGCCGATGGCGGCACGGGGCTGGTCGAGAACCCGCTGCCGGTGCGCACCGAACGGGAGCGCCATGTGCTGCAGCAGGGTCTGCCGGTGTATCGCCGTCTGTTCCGACGGGGCAGGACCTGGCAGGGCCTGCATAATCCCAGCGGCCCCCCTGTGTCTGCCCCATGACGGCCTCCCCCGCTCCCCCCTGGCTGCTGCGCTGGCAGGGCCTCTGGGCCCGCTCCCCCCAGGGACCGCTGCAGCGGCGGCTGACCGCCATCGCCGGGGGCCTGCTCCTGGCCCTGCTGCTGCTGCTTCCCCTGGCCGACCGGGGGGGGCTGGGGCTGCTGATCAGCGCCTGCGGCGCCCTGTGGCTGGTGTGGGGCCTTTCGGATCCCCCGAGCGGCCGACCGCTGGGGGGCATCAACACCTGGATCCTGGCCTACCTGGCCCTGGCGGTGCTGGCCACCGGCTTTTCGCCGGTGCCGGCGGCGGCGGCCAAGGGGCTGCTGAAACTGCTGAGCTATCTGGGGGTCTATGCGCTGATGCGGCGCCTGCTCGAGCGCGCCCCCGCCTGGTGGGACCGGCTGGTGGCGGCCCTGCTGCTGGGGGAACTGGCCACGGCGGTGATCGGCCTGCGGCAGCTCTACGGCGAGGCCGAACAGCTGGCCCGCTGGGCCGATCCCAACTCGGTGGCCGATGGCACCCGCCGCATCTACAGCACCCTCGAGAACCCGAACCTGCTGGCGGGCTACCTGGTGCCGATCATCCCCCTCGCCCTGGTGGCCCTGCTGCGCTGGCGTGGACTGTGGCCGCGGCTGCTGGCCCTGAGCAGCGCGGGCTTCGGGATGGCCGCCCTGGTGCTCACCTACAGCCGAGGCGGCTGGATCGGCATGGTGGTGGCCCTTGGGAGCCTGGGGCTGCTGCTGCTGCTGCGCCAGACCCGCCACCTGTCGCCGACCCTGCGCCGCTGGCTGCCGCCGCTGATCATCGCCGCCACGGTGCTGGCGCTGGTGCTGGCCGCCACCCAGATCGAACCGCTGCGGGTGCGGTTGCTGAGTGTGTTCGCCGGTCGGGAGGACAGCTCCAACAACTTCCGCATCAACGTCTGGATGGCGGCCCTGTCGATGGTGCGCGACCGCCCCTGGCTCGGCATCGGCCCTGGCAATGCCGCCTTCAACCTGATCTATCCGCTGTACCAGCAGCCGCGTTTCACGGCCCTGAGCGCCTACTCGGTGCCGCTGGAGCTGGCGGTCGAGGCGGGGCTGCCCGGCCTCATCGCCGGCGTGGGGCTGTTCGTCGCCAGCCTGCAGGCGGGCCTGCGGCAGCTGCACCGGGAGCTGCCCCTGAGCCTGCCAGCCCTGGCCTGCCTGGCGGCGGTGCTGGGTCTGGCGGGCCACGGATTGGTGGACACCATCTTCTTCCGCCCCGAGGTGCAGATCAGCGGCTGGCTGCTGCTGGCCACCCTCGGAGCGGCGGCTGATGACTGACGCCCCCCTGCTGGCTGGCTTCGACGCCGGTCAGACCCACTGCCGCTGCCGCCTGGCGGACCGCGAGGGCCGGGTGCTGGCCGAAGGCGAAGGCAGCGGCGTCAGCCATCTGGCAGCCCCCGGAGGCCCGGAGCGGTTTCAGACGGCCCTGCGCAGCAGCCTGGCGGCGGCCCGGCGGGCCCTGCCGGGGGTGCCGGCCGAAGCGCTGGCGGCGGCGGTGGTGGGGGCCAGCGGCATCGAGGCCGACAGTCCGGTGCAGGCGCTGGGCCAGCACCTGGCCGCCGAGGCCCTGGCCCTCAACCCGGCCCAGGTGCTGGTGACCGGCGATGAACGCACCGCCCTGGCGGGGGCCTTCGCCGGCGGGCCCGGGATCGTGCTGATCAGCGGCACCGGCTGCATCTGCGTGGGACGGGCCGACGATGGCCGGCTCCACCGCTGTGGGGGCTGGGGCTGGCTGCTGGATGGCGCCGGATCGGCCATGGACATCGGCCGCGACGGCCTGGCCCTCAGCCTGCGCATGGCCGACGGCCGCTGCGGCGAGTCGCCGCTGCGCCAGGTGCTCTGGGACGCCCTGGCCGTGACCAGCCCCCAGGAGCTCAAGGCCCGGGTGGTGGATCCTGGCTTCGGGGCCGCCGGCTTCGCCGCCCTGGCTCCGCTGGTGGGCGCCGCCGCCATGGCCGGCGACCCCGAAGCAGCCCAGGTGCTGCGCTGCAACGGCGAAGCCCTGGCGGAGCTGGTCACGGCGGTCGCCCGGGCCCTGCAGCTGGAGCGGCCGGCCCTGTGCTGTGTCGGCGGCGCGATCGAGCACCTGCCCCCCCTGCGCACCGCATTCGCAGGGGCCCTGACGGAACGGCTTCCGGGGGTGGTGCCACGCCCCCCCCTGGGGGATGCCTGCAGCGGTGCCCTCGCCCTCGCTGGCGGACTGGTCAGCCGTTGAGGCAGCGGTCGGCGACCGCACAGAGGGATTCGGTCCAGTGGTCGACGCAGTCCTGGGAGGAGGCCTCGACCATCACCCGCAGCAGCGGTTCGGTGCCGGAGGCCCGCACCAGCACCCGACCATCGGCCCCCATGGCCGCCTCTGCAGCGGCAATGGCCTGCTGCAGAGGCGAGCTCGCCTGCCACTGCAGGCGGCGCTCCCGGTCGGGCACCCGCACGTTGGCCAGCCGCTGGGGGAAGGACGTGAAGCTGCCGTCCAGACGGTCGGCCAGGGTCTCACCGGGACCCGGCAGCACCGCCAGCTGCAGGGCGGTGAGCAGGCCATCGCCGCAGAGATCGTGCTGGGCGCAGAGGATATGGCCCGACTGTTCCCCGCCGAGGCCGGCACCGCTGGCCTCCATGGCCGCATGGACATGCTGGTCGCCGACGGGGGTGCGCTCCAGCAGGCCGCCGCGGCTCGTCCAGGCCCGCTCGAACCCCAGGTTGGACATCACGGTGGCCACCAGTCGCTGCTGCGGCAGCTGGCCGGCGGCGGCCAGGGCCGATCCCCAGAGAAAGAGGATGTGATCGCCGTCAACGACCCGGCCGCGGCCATCCACCGCCAGCACCCGGTCGGCATCCCCGTCAAAGGCGAAACCCATCTCGGCCCCCTGGTCGAGCACCGCCTGGCGGAGGGGCTCGAGGTGGGTGCTGCCGCAACCCACATTGATGGCCGTCCCGTCGGGTTCACCGTGCAGAACCGTGACTTCGGCCCCGAGGCGCCGGAACAGGTCGGCACTGCAGGCGGTGGCCGACCCCCAGCAGAGGTCAAGGACGACGCGGCGACCATCCAGCCGTCGGCCCTGCAGGCCGGCCTCGAGCAACGCGTCGTAATCGGCCAGCAGCTCGCGGCGCTCGCGGGTGGAACCGCACCCGGTGAGGGCCGGTCGCACCTCACCCCGCAGGCCGGCTTCGATCGCCCCCTGCTCCAGGCGCGACAGTTTGGCGCCCGAGGCGCCGAAGATCTTGATGCCGTTGTCTTCGGGAGGGTTGTGGCTGGCCGAGACCATCAGCCCCCCCGCCAGTCCATGGCGGCGCACCAGCCGCGCCACGGCAGGGGTGGGGCAGAGACCCAGCTGCCAGACATCCCGGCCGGCCGCCGTGAGACCCGCCGCCAGCGCCGAGACCAGCATCGGACCGCTGCTGCGGGAATCCATGCCGATCAGCACCGGCCCCGGGGACGCGAGCACCTGACCGGTCCAGTAGCCCACCTGCAGGGCCAGGGCTGGGGTGATGAGGGTGCCGACCCGGCCCCGGATGCCATCGGTGCCGAAGACGACC
>CAMASU010000055.1 GCA_945861105.1 Synechococcus sp. UW140 | reverse complement strand
CCGCCACGGGGGCCGGAGAGGGAACCGCAGAGGGAGTCGGTGCGGGAACCGCAGCGTCCTGGCGACGCTGCAGGCTGCGGCGCCAGAAGGCCAGAGCTTCGCCGTCATCGATGCTGGCCATCAGTGCCTCAAGCACAGCAGGGCCCCGACGATGCACCAGCCGGGTGCTGAGGTCCCTGAGCCCTTCGGCATCCCGACGCTCGAGGGCGGCGCGCAGGTCATTGAGGCGCCGGCGGGCGTCGGGATCGAGGATGGGGGGGAGGGAGGCCACGGCTTCAGCTCAGCTTCCGGTCCAGAAGGGGCCGGATGGACAGGAACAGACCCAGGGAGAGCACTGCCAGCACCAGCAGGCACTGGCCAGCCGTGAGGCTGCCGTAGGGGGCCTCCAGCACCACCTGATCGAGACGGAAGGGTCCCAGATAGGCGGCACGGATCGGTTCTATGGCGAAGGTAAGGGGATTCAGGGCCGCAAGCCAGCCCAGCCAGCCGGGCATGAAGGCGATCGGGGCCAGGGCGGTGCTGGCGAACAGCAGGGGCAGGTTGACCACGAAGATCACCGCGATCAACTCGATGTGACCGGGCAGGGCAAAGGCGAGGCCCAGGCTGAGGGCGGTGACCGCCGCCAGCAGCAGCAGCAGGGTGACCAGCACCAGCAGCAGACCCAGCGGCCCGGGCCAGCCATAACCCAGGGCCCAGGCGGCCAGCATGATCGCCAGGGTCTGCACCAGGCTGATGCTGGTGATGTACAGCACCGTGGCCAGCACGATTGAGGTCCGTGATCGCAGCGGCGCCACCAGCAGGCGGTTGAGGAAGCCGAACTCGCGGTCGAACATCACCGGCAGGCCGGCATTGAGAGCGGCACTGAAGGCCGTGAAGACGATCACCCCGGCCCCCAGGAATCGGCCGTAGCTCACGCCACCGGGCAGCAGACCCGCCGGGGCCTTGGCGAACAGCGCCCCGAAGAGCAGCAGCCAGATCAGGGGCTGCAGGATCCCCGCCACCAGGGTGGAGGGGCGACGCTGCAGCTGGATGAACAGACGCCGGCAGAGGGCCAGGGTCTCCTGGGCCAGCTCGGAAACGGCCCCTGGACTCGCCGACGGGCGGGTGGGGGCGGAATGGAGAACATCGACCATCGGTTCGGTTCAGTTCGGTACAGCTCGGCTCAGCGCATGGCCTGCTTGCGTTCGGCCTTGGGATCCCGTCCCGCCACGGCCGCCAGTTCGGCATCCATGAGCGTGCGACCCGTGGCCTGCAGATACACATCATCAAGACTCGGGCGGCTCTGCGCCAGCGAGAACACCGGCAGTCGATGCTCCTGCAGCTGCCGGCGCAGGTGCTCCACGACCCCGTCGCCATCGACGACCAGGTTGATGGCATGACCCTGGGCACGGTTGATCACCGCACGGCGCACACCGTCGCAGCCCTGCAGCAGTGTGAGCGCCTGCTCCGCCTCCTCCGGGGTCGCGAACTCGCGGATGCGCAGGGTGACCCGGTCTCCGCCCAGCTCTCCCTTGAGGCGGTCAGGGGTCCCCTCGGCGATCACCCGCCCCCCATCAATGATGGCCAGCCGGTCCGCCAGGGCATCGACCTCCTCCAGGTAGTGGCTGCTCAGCAGCACCGTGGTACCGCCGTCCCGCAGCTGCCGCAGCACCTGCCAGAGCAGGCTGCGGCTCTCGATGTCGAGGCCCACGGTGGGTTCGTCGAGCACCAGCACCGCCGGCTCGTGCAACAGGCCGCAGGCCAGGTCGAGCCGCCGGCGCATGCCCCCGGAATAGCCGCCGCAACGGCGGTCGAGCCAGTCGGTCATTCCCAGCAGATCACTCAGCTCGGCGATGCGCCGCTGGCCCCGCTCCCTCGGCAGGTGATACAGGGCGGCATGCAGCTGGAGCAGCTCACGGCCCGTGAGGATCTTGTCGATGGCCACCTCCTGGGCGACGTAGCCCAGCTGCTGTCGGGCCTCCCGCGGTTGGGCCAGGGCATCGACCCCGGCGATGGTCACCGTGCCGGCATCCGGGGCCAGCAGGGTGCAGAGGATGCGCAGGGCGGTGGTCTTGCCGGCACCATTGGGGCCCAGCAGGCCGTAGAGGGTGCCGCGGGGGACCTCCAGGCTCAGGTCCTGGAGGGCCTCGACCGTGCCGAAACGCTTGCTGAGGTGCTCAAGGCGGATCACGGGCCGGGGGCGGAATGGCTGGGATGCAACCTAGGCAGCAAGACCGGTCGCACGGTGGAGCAGGGTGAAGGTGTCCTGGCTGAACGCCATGGCCGCCGGAGTGCGGGCCAGCAGCAGCAGCAGGCACAGCCCGAACAAATAAAGGATCGACCAGCGGAAGAGCCCCTTGGCCCGGCTGCGGTCGTTCGGATCCCGACGCACGGCCTCCCCCATCTGCAGCAGGCGACCGTTGAAAGGCAGCACCATCAGCCCGTAAAACAGCCCCCCTGCCGGCAGGGTGAGCACCCCCAGAACACTCACGGCCACGGTCGCCCAGGCGTAGCGGGCGATCGCCCGGCCGGTCACCACCGGGCCCCGCACCACCGGAAGCATCGGAATGCCCACCGCCCGGTAGTCCTCCTCGAGCAGCAGGGCCAGGGCCCAGAAGTGGGCCGGGGTCCACAGCATCACGAGGGAGAACAGCCACCAACCCCCCAGGCCCACATGACCGGTGGCGGCGGCGGCACCGACCAGCGGCGGAATCGCACCGGCCACGCCACCGATGACGATGTTGCGGGAGGTGCGGGGTTTGAGCAGCACCGTGTAGAGCAGCACGTAGCTGCAGAGGCCCAGCAGGGTCAGGCTGGCCGCCAGGCAGTTGACCCCTGCCACCAGCAGCATCGCCGCCGCCGCCGTGAGGGCCACGGCCAGCAGCAGGGCCTGTCCAGGCTTGATGCGGCCGGAAGGCAGGGCCCGGCGGCTGGTGCGCTGCATGCGCCGGTCAAGGTCCTCTTCCCAGAGGCAGTTGAGAACGCCGGCGGCCGCGGCCGCCAGGGCGCCGCCACCGAGGGTGCAGGCCAGCCGCGGCGCCGCCAGGGGCCAGCTGTCGCTGAGGGCCATGCCGCCGAGGGTGGTGGCCAGCAGCAGAGGAATGAGGCGGGGTTTGGCGATCTCGAGCCAGGGGGGCAGCCGCAGATGGGAACGGCTGGGAACGACGGCCTCCCGGGTTGATGCAGCGGTGGCGTGGACGGGAACCAGGGACAGGGTGTCAGCCACGGGAGAGAACCTCGGAGGGAGAAGGACGCAGGGAGACCACCAGGGCCGCCAGAACCGCAACCAGCACGGCGGCGGTGCACTGGTGGGCCACGGTCACCAGGGGTTGATCGAGGGCCAGCCGCAGGGTGAGCCAGCCGAGCAGCGGTTGCAGCAGACAACCGCCGGCGAGCAGCAGGGCGAGAAGCCGGCCGCGGCCGGTGGCCCCCCGACGGAGCAGGGCCGTCACGGTGGCGAGGCCAGAGAGCGCCACCGGCGCGGCCAGCACCCGATGCAGCTGCAGCCAGCTGCAGGCCTGACCCTGGTGCAGACAGAAGCCCGTGGCCCACTGGGTGGCCATGAGGGCCCCCGCCAGGCACTGGGCCATGAGCAGGACCAGGGTCACGGCCGCCAGGGCCCTGGCGGGGCCGCCAACGGCAACGCCGGGGGCAGGGGGGGCCAGGGCCTCGGCCAGGCCGCTGAGCAGGGCCACCAGGGTCAGGCCGGTGACGAGATGGGCGCTGACGATGTCAAAACGCAGGAGCCGGGTGACCGTGAGGGCCCCGAGGCCGGCCTGCAGCACCACCAGCAGCAGGGCCAGGCTGGCAACCCAGGGGAGCCAGGCGGGTCCGCGCCGCCGCGACACCCAGCTGGCCGCTGCCAGCAGCAGCAGCCCGCCGCTGACAAGGCCCGCATCGAGCCGATGGAACCACTCCAGAAACACCCGCAGACTCATCTGACCGGCAGGCAGCAGCGCCCCGAAGCAGAGGGGCCAGTCGGGACAGGCCAGGCCTGCCTCCATCACCCGGGTGGCACCGCCGATGGTCACCAGAGCGATCAGTGCCACCACCAGATGGCGGCAGAGGCGGGCCAGGTGGGGACGTCCCGCGGGTTCTGCAGCGCAGACCCCACGGGCCTGACGCCCTGAGGAACGCAGAATCAGACCAGTCATCGCGATTCCTTCCTCGGGAGGAATACAACGGCAACCTAGCGATTCGAACCCGTTCGCACAGAACCATCCGGCGAAGTTCAGAGTTTCAGGCGAGCATGAACAGACGCAACAATCTGCAGCAAAACAAAAGCCCCTCGCCGGCAGCGAGCTGGTAGCGATAATCACTCAAGCTCCAGCCACGGATTCGCAACGATCCGAAATCTTCGGATTGTGTTCAAACAGATCGCGCTGGATCGTGCATAGGGTAATGAGAACCTGCAGGCCAACCTGGCCCATGCGCATTCCACCGGCCATCCTGACCCTTGTGCTGGGCATGGTGCTCGTTCTGGTCAGCCTCTGGGTGGCCAATGATGTCCCCCTGCTGCCCGAGAGCGCCAGCATCAATGCGCCTGTTTACGACGAACTCTTCAGGGTTCTGCTGGCCATCGGCACCGGGCTGCTGCTGGGCATTACCGGCATCGTGATCTACAGCCTGGTGCGCTTTCGCCGGCAGGCGGGAGATCAGCAGGACGGCGAGCCAATTGAAGGGAATCTCAGCCTTGAGCTGTTCTGGACGGCCGTGCCTGCGGTCGTGGTGCTGTTCATCGGCATCTACAGCTACGACATCTATGACCGGATGGGAGGCATGCAGAGCCTTTCGGTGCATGACCATTCCCCCCACGAGCAGCTGGCCTCGGTGCGCCACGCCTCCCCCTCGGACCAGGATCGGCTCTGGGGTGGCATCGGCATCCGCGGCTCGGCCGACGTGCTGCCCGTGGAGGTCACCGCCCTGCAGTTCGCCTTCATCTTTCACTACCCAGACCAGAACATCACCAGTGGCGAACTGCATGTGCCCACCGGGCGCCCGGTGGAACTGCGGTTGAAGGCCAACGATGTGATTCATGCCTTCTGGGTGCCACAGTTCCGGCTCAAGCAGGACGTGATTCCCGGTCAGCAGACCGTGCTCAGCTTCACCGCCCGCAAACCCGGCGACTATCCGATCGTCTGCGCTGAACTCTGCGGTCCGTACCACGGCGGCATGCGTTCGCACGTGGTTGTCCACAACCCCGACGACTTCTCCTCCTGGCTGGAGAAAACAGCCCCCCCGACCCTCTCATGACCGCCAGCCTCACCCCGATCGCCGAGCCAACCCCGGCCCCCTCCCTGCAACCCAGCGGCTGGCTGCGCTACTTCAGCTTCAGCCTTGACCACAAGGTCATCGGATTGCAGTACATCGTCTGCGGCTTCCTGTTCTATTTTGTCGGTGGGGCCCTGGCCGGCGTCATCAGGACGGAGCTGGCAACACCGATCTCTGACTTTGTGAGCCGCGAAGTTTATAACCAGGTGCTTACCTTGCACGGCACGGTCATGATCTTTCTCTGGATCGTGCCTGTGGTCAACGGAGGTTTCGGCAATTACCTGATCCCCTTTTATGTGGGGGCCAGGGACATGGCGTTCCCGCGCCTCAATGCCGTTGCCTTCTGGATGATACCGCCCTCTGGCCTGCTGTTGATCAGCAGCTACTTCGTGCATGGCGGTGCCGCCCAGTCGGGCTGGACGGCCTATCCCCCTTTGAGCCTCACAACACCGGCCACCGGCCAGATTCTCTGGATCCTCAGTGTGCTGCTGCTGGGGGGAAGCTCCATCTTTGGAGGCATCAACTTCATCGCGACCATCGTCAAATTCCGCCAGCCAGGCCTGAAGATGATGATGTTGCCGATGTACTGCTGGGCGATGCTCGGCACCAGCATCCTGGTGGTGCTGGCAACCCCTGTTCTGGCCGGCACACTGATTCTTCTGAGCCTTGACATCGTTGCCCACACGGGCTTCTTCAACCCGGGACTGGGGGGCAATGTTGTTGTCTACCAACACCTGTTCTGGTTCTACTCCCACCCGGCGGTCTACATCATGGTGCTGCCGGCTTTCGGACTGGTCAGCGAGATTTTACCGGTGCATGCCCGCAAACCCCTGTTCGGCTACGTGACGATGGTGTATTCGATCATGGCCATTGTCATTCTTGGCCTGATCGTGTGGGCCCATCACATGTTCACGAGTGGAACACCCCCCTGGATGCGCCTGTTCTTCACGATCGCCACGGCCTTCATCGCCGTCCCCACCGGCATCAAGTTCTTCAACTGGATTGCCACCCTCTGGCGCGGTCGCCTGGCCCTGACGACGGCGATGCTGTTCTCCTGCGCCTTCATCATTCAGTTTGTGTTCGGAGGCATCACCGGTGTGGCCCTGGCGCAGGTTCCTTTTGACGTGCATGTGCACGACACCTACTTCGTGGTCGCCCACTTCCATTACATCGTCTACGGCGGCACCGTTTTCGTCATTTTCGCTTCGATCTACCACTGGTATCCAAAATTCACCGGCCGCATGCTCAACGAACAGCTGGGCCATCTGCACCTGCTGCTCACCGTCATCGGTTTCAATCTCTGCTTCGGGCCCCAGCACTGGCTTGGCCTGAACGGCATGCCCCGCCGGGTTGCCGAATACGATCCAGCCTTCACCTTCGTGAACCAACTGAGCAGTGTGGGCGCCCTGATGATGGCCATCAGCACCCTTCCCTTCCTGATCAACGTGATCTACAGCGCCCTCGGGGGTCCGATGGCAGGGAACAACCCCTGGCGCGCCCTCACCCCCGAATGGCTGACCAGTTCTCCACCCCCGGTGGAGAACTGGCGTGGGGCTCCTCCCCTGGTCACTGAGCCCTACGGCTATGGCCACAACGGCAGCCCGATTGACCTGCAGACGGCCAGCGGCCGTGATCTCTGGAGCACCGAACCATGACGACCGCCCCCATCACCGCCAGCGAAGGCACCACCACCGCCGACGCCCACCTCGACCATGGCCACCATCCCGACCTGCGGATGTTCGGCGTCGCCACCTTCCTGGTGGCCGACGGGATGACCTTCGCCGGCTTCTTCGCGGCCTATCTCACCTTCCGGGCGGTCAATCCCCTGCCGGAGGGCTCGACCTATGAGCTCGAGCTGCTCATGCCCACCATCAACACCGTCCTGCTGGTGGTGAGCTCGTTCACCTTCCACCGGGCCAGCAAGGAGCTGATGGCCTCACGGATGGGAGCCTGCCGGGGATGGTTGCTGGTATCGGCTCTGCTGGGGGTGGCCTTTCTCGGCGGCCAGATGCTCGAGTACTTCACCCTTCCCTTCGGTCTCACGGCCAACCTGTTCGCCAGCACCTTCTACGCCCTCACAGGCTTCCACGGTCTTCACGTCACCCTGGGGGCGCTGATGATCCTGATCGTCTGGTGGCAAGCCCGCCAACCTGGAAAGTTCACCCCTCAGGATCACTTCGGCATCGCCGCGGTGGAGCTGTACTGGCACTTCGTTGACGTCATCTGGCTGGTGCTGTTCGCCCTGCTCTACCTGCTCTGAAGGCGCGAGGAACTGAAAAGAACCTGTACCTGACGGCGAACCCATGGCGTTACACCGGCCTGCAGCGCCAGAATGCATCGCATCAGGTCAGCCCGCGCCGTCGTCGCTGACCGTTGCCACTGTCCGCCGCCACAGCCGGATCATGCGAGACACCCTCCTGGTGGGCCAGGCCCTGATCGATCGTGCCAGGGATCTCAGCGATCACAGCCCTGAAGACATCGCCCGCGCCTGCGGCTACGTGGGCCCAGGGGGGCGGGTGTTGCGCAAGGCTTTCCTGCAGGCCCTGGTCGAAGCCCGGGGACTGGCCCCCGCCAGGCCCGCCGCCGCGGTGGCGGGGGGGGGCAGCCGGGGCCGCCAGGCCGAGTACCGCACCCGGGTGCATGGCAACGGCAACCTCCTGATCGGCCAGGCCTACACCCGCCGGCTTGGCCTGGAGCCAGGACAGGAGTGCCGCATCGAACTGCACCAGGAGACCGGCACCATCTGGCTCAGGCCCCTTGATCAGGATGCAAGCGACGGCGGCGATGCCGTCGAGGAAACGCTGTAGGCCGCAGGGTCGACCCGTTGGTCAGCCCAGCAGCCCCGGGCGTCCCTCCCCCCGCAGGCTGCTGACATCGATCGACGGATGCAGGCGGCTGCCGAAGACGATCAGATCAATGCCGGAGAAGACGAAGCTCACCCCCACCAGGATGCCGAGCACCGGCAGCAACGCCGCCGGCTGCATGGTGAGGATCAGCAGGCCCAGGACGAGGGTGGCCAGGCCATTCAGCAGGCCCCAGATCCAGCCGGAGATCTGGCGATGACTGACGGCGGTGACGACCGCCACCACCCCCTCGACCAGGAACACCACGCCGATGGCCAGGCTGAGGGCCGCCACCTGGGCCAGCACGGGCAATCCCCCCCCGGCGAAGGAATGCAGCATCGACGCGCCGGCCAGCAGGAACAGGGTCGAGACCACCAGCCGGGCGACCACCAGCCAGGGCTGCAGCTGCCGCCGCCGGGTGAGGTTGTTGATCCAGCCGACGATGCCGCCGACCAGAAAGGCCACCCCCACCAGGATCGTCACCGCGAAGGAGGCCATCACCGGGCTGAGCAGCGCCAGCACCCCCAGCACCACCAGCAGCACTCCTTCGGCGATCGTGAACGAACGGAGCATTCCGGCGGTGTGACTGGTCGAACCCTAGGCAGACCAGCCGTGTTCGACCAGCCAGCTGCTGTCCATTGGTGCAGCACCGGCGACGCCGGGGCGGTGGGCCAGCAGCCGCTCCACATAGCGGGCCAGCAGATCAGCCTCCAGATTCACCGCATCACCGGGCTGCAACAGTCCCAGGGTGGTGTGGGACCAGGTGTGGGGCACCACCGCCACCTGGAAACGGGCCCCTGCGGCGGCCGCCACCGTGAGGCTGACGCCATCGACGGTGACACTGCCCTTCTCGGCCATGAAGCG
>CAMASU010000054.1 GCA_945861105.1 Synechococcus sp. UW140 | reverse complement strand
CGGCCGGATCGCTCTCGGCCGCCCCGGGACGGAGGCTGAGCAGCAGCCAGGCGGCGGGCAGGGGCTTGCGCTGCTGCCGTTGGCGGAAGGCTTCGTGGAACAGCCGCCGCAGCCGGTTCCGCACGACGGCGCGCTTGCTCACCTTGCTGCTCACCACCACCACCAGTCGGCAGGTGGAGGCGTGCTGGGGCTGGGGGGGATTCAGAAGTTCAGGACGGGGGGGTGCCACCTTCAGCACCATCGTGGCCAGGCTCTGGCTCCGGCCGCGGCGGTAGAGGTGGTCGAACACTCCGCGTCCCCGCAGGCGGAACGGGCCGGGCAGCACCACCGTGCCGAGACAGCCCGGGCCTCAGACCGCCAGGCGCGCCCGGCCGCGGCGGCGGCGGGCCCTGACCACCCGGCGACCGGTGTGGGTGCGCATGCGCACCCGGAAACCGGACACGCGCTTGCGCTTGCGGCTGGTTCCCTCAAGGGTGCGTTTGGTCATGGCAGCAGAACGTGGTCAGACGTCGGGAACGGGGCCGATCAGGGGTGGGCTCCGACCGGCTCTGGTCAGATCCCGCCCCCGGCGGTGAACCGCTGACCTTAGCAGCGGGGGTGGTGGTGGTCAGTTGCTGATGTCGATCACCCAGCTGCCGAGGTAGCCCGCCAGGGGCACGTCACCGGGGGCTTCGGCGAGGGCATTGAACTGATACATGCCGCTGTTGAAGGGATTCACCACCGTCATCACCACACCGATGCCCCGCTCCGGGGGGATGGGTGCCGCTGGGTAGATGTCGATGCGCTTGCCGTTGTCGCTCAGCTTGACCTCGGCCGGAATCGCCTCGTCACAACGGGTGCGCTTCACGTAGCCGCCGATGTTGCAGTACTTGAGCTGCACCTTGTCAGCGGTGATCCGACCGTTGAAATACGACGGCACGGTCACGGTGAGCTTGAGGATGGCGGCCTTGCGGTCCTTGCCCCGCAGCAGCAGGAAATAGTCCGCCCAGCGGGTGCGCTCGGTGTCCGACACGAAGTAGGGCAGCTTGCGGAAGTCCTTGTTGTTGTCCCAGCGGAATTCAACGGCCGAAGGGGTGCCCGCGGATCCCTGGGCGGTGGCCGGCGGTGGCGGCACCAGGGCCGCCCCGAAGGCCAGGCCGGTGATGGAGAGGGCCGCCAGGGGCCGCAGGCGATGGGTCATGGAGTCACTGCGATAGGCCGATTCTCATGAGGCTCCAGGCGGCTGCCCCCCGCCGCTGGGACGGCCCTGCAGCTGTCAGTTGTGACCGGATCGGTCCGGCCGCAGGCGCAGGGCCTCGCGCAGGTAGGGGTGATGGGGGGGGCGTTCCGGATCCATCCAGGCCTGCACGAGCACGCGGATGCAGCGCGGCAGGTCACCGGCCACCGCCATCTGCTGGCAGTCCAGCAGGGCCACGGTGTCCCAGCCCGGCCGGCGGCGGGCGATCGAGGCCGGAAAGAGGGCATCCAGGTCAGCCGTGACCGAGAAGACCGCCGAGATGACGCGGTCGGCCTGGAGCCCGTTGCTGACCACCAGGGCTTCCATCAGTTCGTCCACGGCGGCGGCGATGGCCGGGGAGGTGTTGGCCTCCACCGTGGTGG
Organism: Synechococcus sp. UW140; assembly: GCA_945861105.1. Taxonomy (GTDB): domain Bacteria; phylum Cyanobacteriota; class Cyanobacteriia; order PCC-6307; family Cyanobiaceae; genus CAIQIA01. Next base: position 7,517 of record CAMASU010000054.1, on the reverse strand, counting down.
CGCCCCGCAGGGCCTGCAGTCGGAGGGAAGCGCCGCTCATGGGTGAAAGAGCCAGAGGGGTTGCCCGGCCATGCCGAAGACGATCGCCAGCTCCTGACGGAGGCGCTGCAGCAGGCCGCGCCGGGGCTGACCCAGGGTGGCGGGACGGCAGCGATCCGGCGGCACCCCCGCCAGGCGGGCCAGCTCCAGCCGGGCGGTCTCCTCATCCCCCAGCAGGTCCACCAGCCCCAGCTCCAGGGCCTGGGCACCACTGAACACCCGTCCGTCGGCGAAGCTGCGCACCCGTTCGCGGGTGAGGCCCCGGCCCTCGGCCACGGCCGTCACGAACTGGTCGTAACTGCTGTCGATCAGGTCCTGCAGCAGGCTCCGTTCCTCCCCCGTCAGCGCCCGGTCGGGCGACAGGATGTCTTTGTAAGGGCCGCTCTTGATTGTCTCGAAGCGCACCCCCACCCGCCGCAGCAGCTCTTCGAGGTTGTTGCCCCGCAGGATCACCCCGATGGAGCCGGTGATGGTGCCCGGATTCGCCACCACCCGGTCGGCGGCCGACCCCACGTAGACCCCGCCGGAGGCCGAGATGTTGCCGTAGCTGGCGACGATGGGGCAGCCGTCCTGGCGCAGGCGCCGCAGGGCCTGGTGGATCTCCTGGCTGTCGCCGACGGTGCCGCCGGGGCTGTCGATCCTCAGCAGCAGGCCGGCGCAGCGGCGCCGGGTCAGCTGCTCCACGGATCGCAGAACCCGCCGCCGGGCCTCGCCGGCGATGGGCCCTTCGAGCACGATCCGGGCGAAGCGTCGATGGCCGGGGCGGTGCAGGCGCCAGACCGGTGGCCAGACCATGGCGTCAGGGGGGTGGGAACGGGCTTGGCCGGATCCTATGCAGGGGCTGCTCGTAGGGTTGTGCCCGTCGCCCTCCGGCGTGAACCCCTTCCTGCGCTGGCCGCTGATGCTGCTGCCCTTCGCCCTCTGGGGGACGGCGATGGCAGCGATGAAGCCCCTGCTCGACACCCTGTCGCCGCCGGCACTCGCCTGGTTGCGATTGTTGCCGGCGGGCCTGGCTCTGCTGCTGGCGGCGTTGGTGCTGCGGCGGCCCCTGGGCGTCGATCCCCGCGACAGACCCTGGCTGCTGGCCTTTGCCCTGGTGGATGGCAGCCTGTTCCAGCTGCTGCTGGCCGCCGGGCTCGCCGAGACGGGGGCCGGCCTGGGATCGGTGCTCATCGACTCGCAGCCGCTGCTGGTGGCCCTGCTGGCCCGCACGGTGCTCGGGGAGGCCATCAACCCCGTTGGCTGGGTGGGGCTGTTGATCGGCCTCGCCGGGATCGCCTGCCTGGGGCTGCCGGCCGGTCTGCTGAGGCACTGGTGGCTGCTGGGTCCGCCCTCGCCGGCGCTGGAGTCGATGGGACGGGGTGAACTGCTGATGCTGCTGGCGGCGGCGGCCATGGCGGTCGGCACGATCCTGGCGCGACGCGCCTGCCGCCACAGTGATCCGGTGGCGGTGACCGCCTGGCATCTGCTGGTCGGGGCCCTGCCCCCCCTGGCCCTGGCGGCGCTGCCCGCCTTCGGCGGCCTGCAGGGGCTGTGGCCGTCCCTGTCGCCCGCCGGCTGGCTGTTGGTGGCCTACGCCGCCCTGCCCGGCAGCGCCCTGGCCTATGGCCTGTTCTTCTGGTTCGCCAGCCAGGGAGATCTGACCGGGTTCACATCCCTGACGTTTCTCACCCCGGTGTTCGCCCTGCTGAGCGGCGGTCTGCTGCTGCAGGAATCGCTGCGGCCGCTGCAGTGGCTGGGGGTGGTGCTGGCCCTGGCCTCGGTGCTGCTGATCAACCGGCGGTCGGTGCTCTGGCAGCCGCTGCCGTTGCAGCCGGAGCGGATCTGATGGCCTCCCCCCTGCGACTGCTGCTGGTGTCGACACCGATGGGTCCCATCGGCCAGGGCCTGGGCGGTGGGGTTGAGCTCACCCTCGACAGCCTGCTGCGGGGGCTGGGGGCGCGGGGCCATCGGCTGGCGCTGCTTGCGGCCAGCGGTTCGCAGCTCGCGGCCGACCTGCCGGTCACCCTGCTGCAGGAGTCGGGGGTGCCGCAGGCCAGCTGGCAGCACACCGACCGTGACGCTCCGGTGACGATCCCCGCCGATGGCCTGCTGCCCCGGTTGTGGCAGCGGGCCCTGGGGCTGCAGGGGGACTACGACCGGGTGCTCAACCTCGGCTACGACTGGCTGCCGCTCTGGCTCACCGGCGTCTTCCGCACCCCCCTGTTCCATCTGGTGAGCATGGGCAGCGTCAGCACGGCCATGGATGAGGCCATCGCCACCGTGGCGGCCGGCCACCCCGGACGGCTGGCCTTCCACACCGCCGCCCAGGCCGCCGAGTTCGCCCTGCCGGATCCGCCGCGACTGCTGGCCAATGGCTTCGATTTCACTCGCTACACCTGCCGCGGCCAGCCCGAGCGGGTGCTGGGCTGGGTGGGCCGCATCGCCCCGGAGAAGGGCCTCGAGGATGCGGCCCTGGCCGCGGCCCGGCTCGGCTGGCCCCTGCGGGTGTGGGGCCTGCGGGAGGACCCGGCCTACGCCGCGATGGTCGAGGCGAGTGTTCCCGCCGGCACCATTGAGTGGCGGGGTTTCCAGCCCACCGAGGTGCTCCAGGCGGAACTGGGGGCCTGCGCGGTCCTGCTGAACACCCCCAAATGGACCGAGGCCTTCGGCAATGTCGTGGTCGAGGCCATGGCCTGCGGAGTGCCGGTGGTGGCCTATCGCCGCGGCGGCCCGGCCGAGCTCGTGGAACCAGGCCTCACCGGCGTGCTGGTGCCTGCCGATGCGGTGGAGGGTCTGGTCGCGGCCCTGCCCGCCGCCCTGGCCATCGACCGCCTTGCCTGCCGTGCCAGGGCCGAGGCCCGCTTCGGTCTGGCGGCCTTCGCCGAACGGGTGGAGCGGTGGTTGCTGGCGCAGCCGGCCTGATTAGCCTGGGTCAGGAGCCCTGAGCCCGACCCAGTGGAGGCGACCCCGGCGACGGTCCTGGTGTGTGGGCTGGGGGGGCTTGGCCAGTCATGCCTGCGCAGCCTCATGGCCCTGCGGGTACCGGTGTCGTGCCTCGACCTTCACCCACCGCGCTGGGACGATGCGGCCCTGGCCGCCGCCCTTGACCCTGGGGTCACGGTGGGCGACATGCGCTACCCCGAGGTGCTGCAGCGGGCCGGGGTGGCTTCGGCCCGGGCCGTGCTGCTGCTCACCGCCGATGCCGCCATCAATCTCGAAGCGGCCCTGCAGGTGCGACGGCTGAACCCGACGGCCCAGCTGGTGGTGCGTTCCTCGACCCGCCGCCGCCTGCGGGAGCAGCTGGAGCAGCGCATCCCGGGCCTGGCCTTCTGTGATCCCCATGACCTCACCGCCGGGGTCTTCGCCAATGCCCTCAGGCCGGATGGTCTGGAGGCCGCCATCGACCTCGAGGGGGAGCGGTTCACCATCCACAGCCGCACCCTCAGCAACGACAGTCCGAGGGATCTGCATGGCTGCCTCGGGCGCCGGCAGCGGCTGTTGCAGTGGTTGCCCGCCGAGGGACCGCCGGTGGCGGCGGTGGCCAGTGGCTGGTGGCCCCTCGAGGGCCATCCGCGGAGCGGCGACCGGCTGGTCTGGCTTGAGCAGGCCACCACCCTGCGCACCGGCCGCCGCAGGCCGCTGCTGCCCCGACTCACCGCCCGTGCCCTGGTCTGGCGTCAGGCCCTGCGGGAGGCCCCCACCTGGCTGGCCGCCCGTCGCGGTCCGCTGCTGCTGCCGGCCGCCCTGGCGCTGCTGGTGCTGCTGGTGGTGGGGGGATGGCAATTCGGTGGCGGCTCGTTCCCTCGCGGCGTGATGCTGACCCTGGCCCTGCTCAAGGGCGAGTTCCTGGATGCCTTCAGCTTCTACGGCTCGGAGCTGGGGCCGCCGATGACGCTGGCTGATCTGGGCCCGGCCTTTCTGGGGCTGCTGTACGCCCTGCTGGGCACCCTGCTCACGGCCTGGTTGGTCGGTCTGATCGTCGAGCGGCTGGTGGGGTCCCGGTTCGGCCAGCGGCAGCCCTCCCCCCTGGCTCCCGGCAGCGGCGCCGTGCTGCTCATCGAGGGCGGCAGCCTGGCCCGCCGGGTGGCCCAGACCCTGCGGGCCCAGAACGTCCAGGTGCTCAGGGTGGCCTCCCACCCTGACTCCGAAGACCTCGAAGGCTGCCATCGATCCCTGCCGGCGGCCCTGCGGGCCCTGCGCCATGGCCGCTGTCTGGCGGTGGGCGTCCTGGGGGAGGAGCTCATCCCCAATCTCGAGATTGCCCTCGACCTCGGCGAGCGCTGGCCGTCGGCGCGGCTGGCGGTGCAGGCCACCACGCTGGTCGAAGCGCGGGCGATCAGCTCGCTGCTGTCGTCCATGGAGCTCGTCAACCCGCTGGAGGTGGCCGCCGATGCCGTGGTGGCCACGGCCTTCGGCGAACGGGTGCTGGCGGTGGTGCGCATCTGCGACGACAACCTGCTGATCACCGAGTACCGCCTTCAGGCGGGGGACACCCTGGTGGGCTGCTCCCTGGCCCAGGTGTCCCAGGGGTATGGGCTGGTGGTGATGCTGCACACGGCCCCGGGGGGATCACCCGAGCCGCTGCCGCGGGAGGAAAGTCAGCTGCAGCCCGGGGCGCGGCTCGTGGTGCTGGCCACCCTGGAGGCCCTGCACAGGGTCGAGCAGGGGGAGGTGCGCCGGCCGACCTGGTGCCTGCGGATCGCATCGACCCCCGCCCAGGCGTCGCGGCAGCCGGCCCTGCAGACCCTCGCCCGGTTCCTGGGTGGTGTGCCCAGCGCCATGGCCCCGTATCTGGATCTGAGCCAGGGGGAGCCCCTGACGCCCCCCCTCCACGGCCAGCCGGCGCGGCTGCTGGCCGATCAGCTGCGTCTGCTGGGAATCCGCTGCCAGCTCGTCACGGCTCCGGATGAACGGGCGTAGGTTCAGCCTCCTGGCGCGACGGACGGTCTTGGGCCCACGGAGAGGCTTGTGGATCCAGCTGCTGCTGCTGCTGGCCGTGGGGGGACTGCTGTTCCTCTGGCAGCTCAATGCCGTCGGCCAGGTCGATGAAACACCGGCCCTGTTTGCGGCGGCCGGACGCGCCATGGCCGAGACGGGCGACTGGATCACGCCCAGGGTGAATGGCCATCCCCGGTTCGATAAACCGGTGCTCATCTATTGGTTGATCGGCCTGGCCTCCGCAGGCTTGCCGGCGGCAGTGGATCCCCTCGGCAGCCTGGCCGCCTGTCTGCCGTCGGCCCTGGCCACCATGGCCGTGATGCTTGCCCTGGCCGTCACCGTCCGGCTCGACCGTGGGGCTGCGGCGACGGCCCCCCTGGCGGCCGGCCTGGCCTTTGCCCTCTCGCCCCTCGTGCTGGTCTGGGGACGGGTCTCGGTGAGCGATCCCCTGCTCACCGCCTGTGTCGCCCTGGCCCTGCTGGGCTTCTGGAGTGCCTACGCCGATCCCCACAGCCGCCGGCCCTGGCTCGCCTGGGTGGCCTTGGGGCTGGCCGTGCTCACCAAGGGCCCCGTCGGCCTGCTGCTGCCGCTGCTGGTGCTGCTGGTGTTCGCTTGGCTGCAACGGGATGCCGGCGGACTGGCCCGGGCCATCCATCCGGCCTCGGGCCTCGCGCTCACCCTGGCGGTGGCCCTGCCCTGGTATCTGATCGTCTGGCAACGGGAGGGAGGGGCCTTCGTGCAGAGCTTCTTCGGCTACCACAATCTCCAGCGCTTCACCCAGGTGGTGAACCACCATGCCGGCCCCTGGTGGTTCTACCTGCCGGTGCTGGCCCTCGCCAGCTTTCCGGTCCTGCCCTTGCTGCTGCTGGGGCTGACCTGCGGGGCCCGGGGGCTGCGCCGGCGCGAGCCGCTGAGGGCGGCCGAGTCGTTGCCCCGCTTTGCCTTCTGCTGGCTGGTGGTGGTGCTGGTCTTCTTCAGCCTGTCGGCCACCAAGCTGCCCAGCTACCTGTTGCCAGGGCTGCCGGCCATGGCCCTGCTGGTGGCCCTGGCCGATGGCCCCCCGCCGCTGCTCCGGTCCGGCCGGCTGGGCACGCTGCTGTTGATGGTCCTGCTGGGGGGCGTGCTGCTGGCCTCCTCCACCTGGCTTCCCCTCGTCCGCGATCCCGAAATGCCTGGGCTCGCCGAGGGGTTGATCGCGAGCGGCCTGGTGGTGCGGGCCGGGGTGCTGATCCTGGTGGTCGCTGCGGTGGGAGGGTGGAGGCTGCTGCGATGCCCGCTGCCGCGGGCCTGGCTGCCCAGCGTGCAGCTGCCGCTGGCCCTGCTCGGTCCGTGGGTGCTGGCCCCCCTGGCCTTGCGGGCCGACCAGCTTCGCCAGGCGCCGGTGCGGGACATCGCCGCCGCCGTGAGGCAGCTCCGGCGGCCGGCGGAACCGCTGGCGATGGCAGGCATCAACAAACCCTCGTTGCATTACTACAGCCGCCAGGTGGTCCACTACGCCGGCCAGCCGGCCACGGGCGTGCGCAACCTGGGTGAACAGCTCGGATTCCGGCAGGGCCCCCGCGATCCGTCGCCCACCCTTCTGCTGGTCATCGATGCAGGCACTGCAGCCCTGCCCCACTGGCGCGCCGTGCCCCACCGTGCCCTGGCCAGCGCCGGCCTGTACCGGCTGTGGCGGGTCGAGCGCCAGCGCCTTGCCGAGCTGTCAAGGGGGCTGGCCCGGCAGGGGGTGCCGTCCACCTGGCGGGCACCGAACCCGGAACGCTATTAAGCTTCGCTGAGAGAAATAAGAGCTTCCCCTGCTTGGATGCGTTTACGGACCGTGAGCTCGCCCGGCTGGGTCTGCTTGACGTGGCCTGGCGATACCGGCTGATGGAGGCGGAGACTGCCCCCATTCCGGCCCCAGCACCGGGTCCTGAGGTCGAACAGTCCCTGGGCCGGTTTCTGGCGGAGCTGCAGCTGCAGGATCCGGCCGCCCGCCAGGCCTGGTGCGAGCTGCGCGGCCTGCAGGAGCAGGATCTGCTCAACCTGGCCCTGCGCCCCCTGCGCTGGCAGACCTGGTGTGAACAGCGCTTCGGCGGCACGGTTGAAAGCGAATATCTCCGTCGCAAGGGAGAATTCGACCAGGTCACCTACTCCCTCCTGCGGGTCCGTGACGCCGACCTGGCGGCCGAGCTGCACCAGCAGATCCGGGAGGGTGAGGCCACGTTCGGCGACCTTGCCGGGCGTTTCTCCGAGGGGCCCGAACAGCGCACCAACGGTGTGGTCGGCCCCGTGCCCCTGGCCACCCCCCATCCCTCCCTGGCCCGGCTGCTGCAGATCAGCCAGCCCGGCCAGCTCTGGCCGCCGAAGCAGCTCGAGGACTGGTGGATCATCGTGCGCCTCGACAACCTCACCACCGCCCAGCTCGATGACCCCCTGCGGCGTCGACTGGTGCTGGATCAGGGCGAGCAGTGGCTGCGGACCCGTGTGCAGGAGTCGATCGCTCAGCAGAATCCGGTTCAGCCTGACCCGTCCGCCGCCCCCCGATGAGCCTCCCTGCGGCCCTGGATCTGCTCAGC
>CAMASU010000053.1 GCA_945861105.1 Synechococcus sp. UW140 | reverse complement strand
CTGCGCTTCACATGCCGGTGATGCAGTAGCCCGCATCCACATAGAGCACCTGGCCGGTGATGCCGCTGGCCAGGGGGCTCGCCAGGAAGGCCGCCGTGCATCCCACTTCGTCCTGGGTGACCGTGCGGCGCAGGGGTGCCTTCTCTTCCACGTTGTGGATCATGTCGAGGATGCCGCCGATCGCCGAGCTGGCGAGGGTGCGGATCGGACCGGCGCTGATGGCATTCACGCGCACCTGCTTCTCAGGCCCCAGTTCGGCCGCCAGATAGCGCACGCTGGCCTCCAGGGCCGCCTTGGCCACACCCATGACGTTGTAGTTGGGGATGGCTCGCTCGGCGCCCAGGTAGCTGAGGGTGATCACGCTGGCCCCCGGATTGAACAGGGGCTTGGCATAGCGGCACAACGGCGCGAGGGAATAGGCACTCACCTCCAGGGCCCTGGCGAACCCTTCGGGGCTGATGGCGCTGTAGTCGCCGATCAGCTCGTCCTTGCCGGCGAAGGCCAGGCAGTGCACCAGCACATCAAGGCTGCCCCACTGCTCGGCGACCCGGGCAAACACCGCCTCGATCTGGGCCGGGTCCTGCACGTTGAGGGGTTCGAACAGGCTGGGGGCCAGGGGTGCCGTGAGGTCGCGCACCTTGCCCTCGAAGCGGCCCTTGTCGTCGGGCAGGTAGGTGACCCCCAGCTCGCAGCCGGCGGCATGCAGCTGCTGGGCGATGCCCCAGGCGATCGATTTGTTGTTGGCGATGCCGGTGACCAGGGCCTTCTTGCCGTGCAGATCGAGAAGCATGGGGGGTGAGGCGCCGCCGCCGGCGCAGAGGTCCGATCGGGCGATTCTCCCCCAGCGTCGGCGGCGGGCCAGGCTGGGGGCTGGGTCGAGGGCTGGCGATGGAGGTGGCGGCGCCCTGGCCCTGCGACCCGTGGTTGCCGGTGCACCCCTGGCGGCCCGGTGAACCGTTCACGCCGCCGGCGGCGGCCGATCCCATGGCACCGCCGCTGGTGCTGCTGATCGACCGTCGCGATCCGCAGCTGCGACAGGCGGTGGACCGCTGGCGCCACTGCCTGTCGGTGGCCGAACGGGAGGAGGTGCAGGCCCGCCAACGGCCCGACGACCGGGCGCGGGCCCTGCTGCTGCGCCTGGGGCTGCGCCTGGCCCTGGCCCACTGGCTCAAGGCTGATCCCGCTGCCCTGGAGCTGCGGCCGGGCCCCCACGGCAAGCCCGAACGGCTCGACGCCGATGGGTCCATGGCGCCAGAGCCCGGCTTCAACGGCGCCCATGCCGGTGACCTGGTGCTGCTGGGCCTGCACCCCTGCCGGCCCCTGGGCGTCGACCTCGAAGCCGGTCGGCTGCCGCGCCACTGGCCGGTCATCGCCCGGCGCTGCCTGCCGCCCGACCGCTGCGCCTGGCTGCTGGCCCTGCCCCCCGCCCAGGCGGGACCTGCGTTTCTGGCGGAATGGTGCCGTCACGAGGCCGGTCTCAAGGCCGGTGGCTGGGGCCTGGCGGCCGCGCCAGCGATCGAACGCCGGCCGCCCCTGCGGCGCTGGCGTCTCTGCCTGCCAGACCAGCATGTCGGGGCCGCCGCCGTGGTCAGCGCTCCCGGGGAACCGCCAGCAGCCGCTTCTCCTCTTCCTTGAGCTTGCTGGGGTCGGGCAGCAGGTCTTTCTCCTTCAGCGGTGGCAGGGGTTCCAGCACCACGTCGGTCTCGTTGCGGGGCGGCGCCACCCACACGAACCGTGCCGTGGGTGCCCGCAGGCGGCAGAGGGCCTCGCTCTCGTGGCGCAGCTGCCGGCCCACGTCCCAGCGGCCCACCGCCGCAAAGAACTCGTTGCGGCCGGCCAGGCCCGAACTGAAGGGTGCGCTGCCGTTGCCGTTGAACAGGCGGGCGGCATCGGGGGTCCAGCGGGGGCGGCATTCGCCGGGCCGGCGGGTGTCGGTGTCGATCCAGATGTGCAGTCCGTAACCATCGGGCTGGTTCACCACCGCCAGACCGTCGTGGGGGCCGTTGCGGCTGAGGGGGTAGATGCGCCAGGCCAGGGGCTGGTGGCCGGGGCCGCCGCAGCCCGAGAGGGCTGCCGCCAGCAGGAGTCCCAGCCCCTGAGCCCCCGCTCGCCCCCAGCCCGTTGCCATCGCTGCGCCGCGGTTTCGGCCATCGTGCCAGCCGGATGGTGCCCCGTCGGCCGGTGCCGCGACCGTCTGATTCTGCAGCTTCTGTTAAGACCCGGTTTAAGGTGGGACCCATGGTGATCCCACCCTTCGACCTGAGCTCCCAGCTGGCTGCCCTGGGGGACGAGCTCGACCAGGCCGTGCTCGACGTGCTGCGCAGCGGCCGCTACATCGGCGGCAGTGTTGTGACCGGTTTCGAGCAGGCCTTCGCGGCCTTCTGCGACGTGGCCACCGCCGTCGGCTGCAACAGCGGCACCGACGCCCTGGTGCTCGCCCTCCATGCCCTGGGCATCGGCCCGGGGGACGAGGTGATCACCACCTCCTTCAGTTTCTTCGCCACCGCCGAGGCCATCAGCCGGGTCGGAGCCCGGCCGGTGTTCGTCGATGTCGATCCCGCCACCTACCTGATTGATCTGGATCAGGTGGAGGCCGCCATCACCCCTGCCACCCGGGCGCTGCTGCCGGTGCATCTGTTCGGCCGACCGGTCGACATGGAGCACGTGCTGGCCATCGCCGGTCGCCACGGGCTGCGGGTGGTGGAAGATTGCGCCCAGGCCACCGGCGCCAGCTGGGCCGGTCGACCGGTGGGCAGCTGGGGCGACCTGGGCTGCTTCAGCTTCTTCCCCACCAAGAACCTCGGGGCCGCCGGGGATGGTGGCGCGGTCACCGGTTCAGATCCTGAGCTGATGCAGCGGGTGCGTGAGCTGGCCGTGCACGGCATGCCCCGCCGCTACCTGCACACGGATCTCGGTTACAACAGCCGGCTGGATGCCCTGCAGGCGGCGGTGCTCACCGTCAAGCTGCCCCACCTCCAGCGCTGGATTGCCGCCCGCCGTGCCATCGCCGACCGCTATCGGGCCGCCCTTGGTGGCCACGACACCCTCCAACTCCCTGCAGACGGGGATGACGGCCACAGCTGGAATCAGTTCGTGGTGCGGGTGCCCGCCTGCGAATCGGGTCGCCGGGCCTGCCCCGAGGTCTGCAGCCCCTGCCCCACCAGCGAAGCCCATGGGCTGCCCGAAGGGCGTTGCCGCAACTGGTTCCAGCAGCATCTGCTCGACCAGGAGGTGCAGACGATCATCTATTACCCGATCCCCATTCACCGCCAGCCTGCCTACGCCTTCCTGGGGCTTGAGCCCGGCAGCCTGCCGGTGACCGAAGCCCTGGCCGCCGAAGTGCTGAGCCTGCCCATCTTCCCCGAGCTGACCGAACAGCAGCAACGGCAGGTGCTGCGCAGCCTTGGTGTGGCCAGTGCCGTGGTGCCCTTCGGCCCCGCCGCCGATCAGGCTGCTGCCGCCTGATCTTCGCCATCGAACGGTTCGACCAGCGACACGAGGGTGAAATCGTCGTCGCGCAGGCCGAACAGTTCGGCATAGGCCAGACAGGCGCCGCGGTCTTCACCGCAGAAGCGCAGCACCCCTTGGTTGTCGTATAAGCCGGTCATCACCGCCCCTCGCCGCTGCTTCAACCTTAAGACAATCTTTTGATTTCCGGGGGGTGCGGGGGCGGTTCGTCTGGCGTCAGCAGGGCAAGCCGTTCAGCGTCGGGCCAGGCGGCCAGCGGTCTCACGGCCAGGGCCGCATTGCTCAGCTCCCCACGGCCGGTGATCTCGCGGCCGCACCAGGGCGGCAGCTCCAGGGGGGCATCGGCGACGGGCAGTTCTACTTCGGCCAGCACCAGCGGTGCGTTGGCCCCCTCGAACACATCCACCACCCAGTCACCACCGGCCCGCTGGAGCTGGTGGCGCGTCTTGAGCAGGGCATGGGGGCTGAGGGCCAGCAGGGCTTCGGCTTCCTCGAGCGGCAGGGGCCATTCGAACTCATGCCGCACCCGTGGATCCCCGGCCGGTGCCTTGAGGGTGAGCCAGGCGCCCGATGCCGCCAGCCGCACCCGCACCGTCACGCCCGTGCCACCTCCGGGCACCAGGTAGCCCTGGCGCAGCGGTTCGTGGCGGAGGCTCTCCTGGTGCCAGCCATCCCCGCAGACCAGGAAGCGCCGTTCGATTTCCAGCGCCATGGTCAGTTGAGGGCCGGTTCGGCGTCGGTGAGGCTGCCGGCCCAGCGCAGCTTGCGGCTGAGGTTGCGGAAGTACGACGGCTGTTGCTCCAGTTCCACCAGCAGGGCATGGTGATCGGCCTGGTCCACCAGGCAGCGGTCCCCGGGATCGAGGGTGGTGGCCATGGCGCCGTCTTTCCAGAGCTTTACCCGGCGGGCACTGTCGCCCAGGGGCCAGACCGCCAGCTGCGACCGGGGTGGCACCACCACTGGACGGCTCGAGAGGCTCATGGGGCAGATGGGATTGACCACGATCGCGTCGATGGCGGGATGCAGGATCGGCCCGCCGGCGGCCATGGCATAGCTGGTGGATCCCGTCGGTGTGGCCAGGATCAGCCCATCGCCCTGGTAGTGGGCCACCACCTCGCCATCAATCGCCAGTTCCAGATGGCAGGTGGGGGAGGCTTCCTCCTGGGCCGGTCGCAGGTAGAAGTCGTTGAGGGCCACATGGTACGGATGCCCCCCGTCGCTGTGGTGGTCGCCGCTGTCGGGGATGCCGTCACCCCGGTCGATGCGGGCCTGCAGCATCATCCGTTTCTGCAGGGCGTAGTGGTGGTCTTCCAGCCGATCCCAGAGGCCCGGGCCGTCGGCCTGAAGCATCTGGTCGAGCAGCTTGGGGTCGTGGGTCAGAAAACCCAGGTGGCCACCCACGTTGAAGCTGAGGATCGGAATGTCGTGGGGGGCCATGTGGCGGGCTGCCGCCAGGGCCGTGCCGTCGCCGCCGAGCACCAGCATCAGATCGGCCGGCTGTTCTTCGGCGAGCAGTGCCGGGAAGGGATTGTGGCGCAGGCCACTTTCCACCACCGTCACGGCAGTGCCGCGGTGCTTCAGCTGCTCTCCGCAGCGGTGGGCCAATCGCTGGGCCGTGGCACTGCCGCTGCGGTACGACACCCAGACCGTGCGCAGCTCCATCGATGGCTACCAGCGCAGCAGGTTGAAGCGTTCCATGTCGACGGTTTCGCGGTTGCGATACAGCGACAGCAGGATCGCCAGGCCCACGGCGGCTTCGGCGGCGGCGACCGTGATCACGAAGATGGCATACACCTGCCCGCGGATCTCCTGGCCATCAAGGTGGCTGGAGAAGGCCATCAGGTTGATGTTCACGCCGTTGAGCATCAGCTCGATGCTCATCAGCACCCGCACGGCGTTGCGGCTGTTGATCAGACCCCAGACGCCGATGCAGAACAGCAGTGCCGCCACCGTCAGGAAGGCCTCGAGGGGCACCGGGGTGAGGTCGGAGAGGCTGGGCAGTGTCATGGGCGGGACTTCTCGATCAGCAGGGGGGTGCGGGCCTTTTCGATGAGGCCCTGGTCGGCCTCTTCACCGGTGCCGATGTCGCTGGCGAACACATCGCGGCGGGCCAGAACGATCGCGCCGATCATCGCCATCAGCAGCAGCACCGAGGCCAGTTCGAAGGGCAGCAGGTAGTCGGTGAAGAAGTGTTCACCCAGGCGCACCACCGCGTCCTCGCCGAGGGGGGTGGGCCCGGGGGTGGCCCAGGGGGTGGTGTAGGCCACCCGCAACAGCAGCCACAGCAGGCCGGCGCAGACGCCGCTCGACAGCAGCCGCCGCAGGCCCAGCCCTGGCGCATCGGCCAGGGGTTCCCGTTTGTTGACGAGCATGATCGCGAAGAGGATCAGCACGTTCACCGCCCCCACGTAGATCAGCACCTGGGCGGCGGCGATGAAGCTGGCGTTGAGCAGCAGGTACAGGCCCGCCACCGACAGGAACACCCCCCCCAGCAGGAAGGCGGAGTAGACGATGTTGGGCAGCAGCACCACGCCGAGGGAGCCCACCACCACCCCGGCGGCCAGCAGCACAAAGACGATCAGTTCGGTCAGATCGGCGAGGGAAGGCATCAGCGGGTCTCCGGGGAGGACGGGGCCGCCTCGGCGGCGACGATCTGGTCGGGACGCTGGCCGGCCCGGGGCCGGTCGGCGGCGACGGTGTGGGGGTCCATTTCCCCCTTGGGCAGGTAGGCCAGTTCCCGTAGGGCCACCACCGACGGATCGGTGGTGACGCTGGTGGGCAGCCGGCCCAGGGCCACATTGTCGTAGTTGAGGCTGTGGCGGTCAAAGGAGGCCAGCTCGTACTCCTCGGTCATCGACAGGCAATTGGTTGGGCAGTACTCGACACAGTTGCCGCAGAAGATGCAAACCCCAAAGTCGATCGAGTAATTGCGCAGTTCCTTTTTCTTGGTGGCCTTGTTCATCACCCAATCGACCACCGGCAGGTTGATGGGGCACACCCGCACGCACACTTCGCAGGCGATGCACTTGTCGAATTCGTAGTGAATCCGCCCCCGGTAGCGCTCGGAGGGGATCAGCTTCTCGTAGGGATACTGCACCGTGACCGGTCGACGGCGCAGGTGGTCGAAGGTGACCGACAGACCGGCGGCAATCTGGCGGCTGGCGCTGACCGCGTCGCGGGTGTAGTCACCAACCTGGCGGAGGAAGCCGAACATGGAGGCCTGGGGGTGGAGGAACGGGGTGGGCGGATGCGGGACCCATGATGGCCCCGACGGACCTCAGCCGCCGAAGACGGCAGGAAAGGCGAGCTTGAGGGCCGCGGTGGCCAGCAGGTTGACGAGGGCGATGGGCAGCAGGAACTTCCAGCCGAAATCGAGCAGCTGATCGATCCGCACCCGGGGCACGGTCCAGCGCAGCAGGATGGCGGTGAACACCAGCAGGTAGGCCTTGAGCACCGTCATCACGATGCCCAGGGAGGCGGTCAGCACCTGCACCAGGGGCGCGTCGATGCTCTGGCCCAGCAGGCTGGCCAGCCATTCGACCGGCAGGGGAAAACCCCAGCCACCCAGGTAGAGCACCGTGACCAGCAGGGCCGACAGCACCAGGTTGATGTAGCTGCCCAGGTAGAAGAGGGCGAACTTCATGCCGGCGTATTCGGTCTGGTACCCCGCCACCAGTTCCTCTTCGGCTTCGGGCAGGTCGAACGGCAGACGTTCGCATTCGGCCAGGGCGCAGATCCAGAACACCAGAAAGCCGACGGGCTGGCGCCAGATGTTCCAGCTCAGCAGGCCGGCGCCGCTCTGCTGATCAACGATGTCGACGGTGCTGAGGGAGTTGCTCATCATCACCACCGCCAGCACCGCCAGGGCCAGGGGGATTTCGTAGCTGATCGACTGGGCTGCCGCCCGCAGGCCCCCCAGCAGGGAGTACTTGTTGTTGCTGGCATAACCGCTCATCAGCAATCCGATGGGCTGAATGCTGCTGAGGGCGATCCACAGAAAGATGCCGATGCCCACGTTGCTGATCAGCAGATGCTGACCGAAGGGAACGATCAGCCACGACAGGATCACCGGCACCACCACCAGCACCGGGCCGAGGGTGAACAGCAGTCCATCGGCCCGGGCGGGAATCACATCCTCCTTGACCAGCAGCTTGAGGCCGTCGGCCAGGGGTTGCAGGATGCCCAGGGCACCGGCGTACTCGGGGCCGATGCGCTGCTGGGCGGCGGCCGAGATCTTGCGCTCGAGCCAGACCGTGACAAGCACGCCCACGACGGCGGCCACGAGCACCAGCAGCATCGGCAGGGGCAGCCAGATCAGCCGGCTGGCGGCCGGACTGAGGCCAGTGGTCTCGACCAGGCCGCGGAAGCCCGCTTCGAGATCGACGGTGAAGGGGGTGGGCATGGCGACGACCGTACGGGGCAAAGTTAGCCAGTCGGGTCGCCGTTTTTGGCGACGCGGGCTTCGGGGGGCAGCCAGGGGCGGCTGGCCGCACCGCAGTAGATCTGCGTGGGGCGGTAGATGCGGTTGGCCCCGAGCTGTTCCTTCCAGTGGGCCAGCCAGCCGGCGGCCCGGGCGATGGCGAACACCGGCGTGAACAGGTCGGTGGGGATGCCCAGCTTGCGGTACACCAGGCCTGAGTAGAAGTCGACGTTGGGATAGATGCCCTTGGGCCCCAGCCGTTCGGCGGCCACGGCCTCAAGGCGCCGGGCGACGTCGTACATCTCATCGTGACCGAAGCGATCGAACAGCTCTTCGGCCAGCCCCTGCAGGATGGTGGCCCGCGGGTCCTTGACCCTGTACTCACGGTGCCCGAAGCCCATCACCTTGCGCTTCTCGGCCATGGTCCGATCCAGGTAGGCCTCCACGGCGTCGACGCTGCCGATCTCCTCGAGCATCAGCAGCACGTCTTCGTTAGCCCCGCCGTGCAGGGGGCCCGCCAGGGTGCCCACGGCCGAAGCCACGACCGCGTAGGGATCGGTGAGGGTGCTGGCGGTGACCCGGGCGCTGAAGGTGCTGGCGTTGAGGGTGTGCTCGGCGTGCAGCACCAGGCACGAGTCGAAGATACGCGCCGCCAGCGGATCGGGCTCCCGCTCGGTGAGCATGTACAGAAAATTGGAGGCGTAGGGCAGATCGTCCCGGGGCTGGATCGGGTCGTGCCCCATGCGGATCAGCTGGAACGCCGCGAGCATCGTGGGAATCTTGGCCAGCAGCCGGATCACGGCGCCGCGGATGTAGTCGGGGTTGTCGAGGGCCCGGTTGGCGTAGAAGAGGCCCAGGGAGGCGGCGCTGGCCTGCAGCGCATCCATCGGATGGCCCCCCGCCGGAAAGCACTTGAGCATGTCGCGGATGCGGAAGCTCACCCGTCGGTGCATCTGCACGTCGTGCTGGAACGTGCGCAGGGTCTCGGGATCGGGCAGCTCGCCCCAGATCAGCAGGTAGGCGGTCTCGAGAAAGCTGCTGTGGAGCGCCAGGTCGGCGATGCTGAAACCGCGGTAGCTGAGCACCCCCCGCTGCCCGTCGATGTCGCTGATCGCCGACTGGGTGGCCGGCACCCCTTCGAGTCCGGGTCGGAAGTCGCTGGCCACCACGTGATCGTTCCACTCCGGCCGCGAGGCTACGGCCCGGACTGGTCGGCTTCGGTGGCGGTGCTTACCCCGCCAGCAGGATGCGGGGGCTGAGCAGCAGCCGCAGGGTCCATTGTCCCTCCTCG
>CAMASU010000052.1 GCA_945861105.1 Synechococcus sp. UW140 | reverse complement strand
AAGAACACCCCGCGCAGATTGACGTTGAGCACCTTGTCGAAATCCTCGGGTGTGGTGTCGAGGATCGAGGTGCGGGTCTCGATGCCGGCATTGTTCACCATCACATCCAGGCGGCCGTAGCGGTTCACCGCCTCCTGGATCAGCCGCTGCAGATCATCGAGCTTGGCCACATCAGCCTGCACACCACAGCAGGTGCCACCCAGCTCACCGATCTCCTCCTCGAGCGATTCAGTGGCCTCAGGGTGGGAGCGATAGTCGATCACCACCCGCGCACCGAGGCGGGCGACGGTTTCGACGATGGCCTTGCCGATGCCGCTGTTGCCACCGGTGACGATGATCACCTTGCCCTGCAGAAGGTTGGCAAGGCTCTGCTGGGCGTAGGGGTTGGTCTGGGTCATGTCGGGTGGAACGCGTCAACGGTCGTCGATCCACCGCAAGCTAGTCAGACCGGCGGATTCAGGCAGCCAGGTGCAACACCCGAACCCATCCCTAGGGTATGGCGATCCGGAGGTGGATCCCTTGCAGCGCCCGTCCAGCGGTCATCCCAGCGCCACTGATCCTGACGGCGCCACCGATCGACCCGCTCCGTCCATCCTTCGGGGTGCCGCGCTGCTGGTGGCGGCCTTTCTGGCGAACACGCTGCAGAGCGCCTTCGGCAAAGCGGTGGGCAGCGGCATGGACGCCGTGATGTTCACCTGGCTCACGTTTCTGCTGGCGCTCATCCTGCTGATCCCACTGCTGCTGTTCCGGCGGGGGCGGGATCTGCAGACCCAGGCCCTGCCACTGCATCTGTTGCGGGCCGGCACGGGCATGGGTGGCTTTCTGCTGTTCATCACGGCGGCACGGCTGGTCAATCTGGTCAATGCCAATGTGCTGCTGAATACCACCCCGCTGTTCATCCCCCTGCTGGCCTGGCTTGTTCTCAAGCAGAGCGTTCCGCGCAATCTCTGGATCGCACTTGGCATCGGTTTCGCCGGAATGGTGATTGTGGTGCAACCCAATGCAGACATCCTGGACAAGCCAGGCGACCTGCTTGGTCTGGCTGCTGGTCTGGTCTGCGCGGTCGAGTTCCTGACGGTGAAGGGCCTCAACCGCAGTGAATCCCCGGTCACTCAACTGGCCTATTTCCTGAGCTTCGGGACGGTCATTTCCACCCTGCTCATGGCTGGCCGGTTCCATGCCATCAGCCTGGATCAGGGCCTGCTGGTGCTGGCCTCAGCGGTGTGTCTGCTGAGTTTCCAGTTCCTGCTGATTCAGGCCTACAAATTTGCCGACCCCAGTGCGATCGGGGCCTTCCAATACGCCTCGGTGATCTTCGCGGGCCTGATCGGCTGGATCTGGTTTCAGGAAGTACCCAACCTTGGGGTGGCCCTCGGAACGCTGCTGATCTGCGTGGGTGGCGCCTGCAGCATTCTCTGGCAGCAACCGGGGAGCAGCAAGCCGTTGTCTTGACCGCCCTTGCAGGATCACACCTGTTCAACCGGCGCTGGCCTGGCAAGGTCACAGCCATCGTTTTCCTCCTGCCACTGCTGGTCTTCACACAGGCCCTGAGGGCCTCCGATGAACCTCAACCTGGAGCAGACCCGCCACCGGCCAAGGCCAGGGCGGAATCGTGCCGGGTCAGGCCAGTTATAGCGACAACCATCGGCTTACCATCCAGCTACCGCTGGGGTCCGCCGGCGACACATTCAAGTCTTCGGAGCTGATCCTGGAGGCCTACCAACGCAGTGGCGTGGATCTGTCGACCATGGCCATCGGCAATCAATTCACAGTTCAGCAGCTGTACGGCATTGAAACGCTGGCCTTCTACTCAATTCGGCTCCAGGGAAGACTTCCTGCGCTGGGGGGAACTTACAAGCTGGGCCGCTTCAGCAGCGGCGATGACTTTGCCACCTGGCCCTATTACACGCTGGCCATGAACAACGCCATTGATGGCAATCCTCAGTCGTTGCCGGTGAACACGGGTTTCAGCAGTTTCCCCAATGCCGTCTGGGGAGCGACCGTGGATCTGGCGGTGGGCGATCAAACCCGGAGATGGCCTGCTGCTGATCAGCCAGCTGGAGCATTGCCACAGCTGCCCTGGAGTTGGCGGGCGCACCCAACGGCGGCAGGGCCCACCCGCCGCGGCGGCCGCCGTGGTGGCGCAGGAGCCCTCCTATCCGCTGCATCGCCGCAGGCTGGCGCTCGGCGGCTACTGGTCGCTCTACAGCCAACCCAGCTTCAGTGGCGCCGATCCGCCGGCTTCCACCTACGGGGCCTGGCTGCATGGTGATGCCACCCTCTGGCAGCCGCGCCTCGGTGGGCCCGCCCTGGCCGCCTGGGCCAGCATGACCAGCATGAGACGGTGCTGGAACTCGGCTATCGCCACCATCTGGGTTCTCGACGATCCCCACGGCCCTGGTGCTGGGTCTTCAGGCCGGCCTGCGGCTGTAGGTGGTCAACGGCTCAGCAGCTGCAGGCGGTGCCCGTCGGGATCGGCCACCTGCAGCCCCTGGCTCCAGTCCCCGCCAAGGCAGCCCTGCAGATCGAGAAGGCAGCCCTGCAGATCGAGGATGCCCTCGCTGATCTGCCGCCCGCCGCAGGTCTCCAGTCGGGAAAGAATGTCGGCAAGGTCATTCACCTCCAGGCGGATCTGCCAGTGGCTGAGGTCCTGGGCGCCGAAATCGGCCGGCTGGGGGCGGCCATCGGCTGGCTGGCGGTAGGCGAGGGCCTCAATGCCCATGCCCTGGGGGGCGCGCCAGGCGCTGATGCCCACCTCGGTGGCCTCAAGACCGTCAAGGCGGTCCTGCTCGGGGCCGCTGTTGGTACCGCCACCGCCGCTGCACAGGCCCAGCAGCTCCCCATAGAAGCGGGCGGTGCATCCGGGGTCAGAGACACCAATGGCACTGTGGTCGATCCCCAGCACCGGAGCGACAGCCGACTGGTGCCAGCGGACATCGCCCTTGTCCCCGGGGAACTGCAGCAATTCGAGCGGATGACCCTGGGGGTCATGCAGCTTGAACGCCACGATGCCGGCGGCGGCGGTGTTCCAGTCCGGCAGGCGCTGCGGGCCGTTGGTGGAGATGGGCTGCAGCGCCCCGGCAGTGATCTGTTGCTGCAGGGCCGGTGCCACCCCTTGGATGTCGGACACCACCAGGCAGATGTGCTGGAACCAGAGATCGTTGCTGCGCGAATCGGCAGGCACGGTGCGGCCCGGGCGGTGGGGGCCGGGATCCAGCACCTCGGTCAGCTCCAGCCGTTCTTCACCGATCGCCAGGACAAGCCGCCGCAGCCTGGCGCCGGCGAGGCCGATCAGAGAGCAGTAGGCATCGGCATCGTGCTCGCTGGCCGCCAGTCGCCGGCAGCCGAGCCAGTGTTCAAACCACTCGGCCAGACCATCGGCCCCCGTGCAGGTGAACCCGACGCTCTGGAGATGGGGACGATCCATGGGTGCGCCGTTGACCGCTCGGGAGCAGGGGATTGTCTGGACCGTACCGGCGCCTTCAGCACCTGTCAGCCGATGCCGCTCCCGCCCGCACCAGCAGCACCACCACCGAACGGGACTCAACCTGATAGGCGGCCTCTGGCAGCGATGGCGCCGCCTCCCAGTCGACGATGTCCTCCGGGCTGGGCAGGGCCGTGTCGATCCACCGATGCCAGCGGCCATCGGGCAGGTTCGTGGGGGGCAGAACGAACCGCAGGGGCTGCCACCAGGCATTCACGAGCAGATGCAGGCGAAAGCGATGCTCAGCACTGGTGTAGCAGAGCGCCAGTGAGTGGGAATCAGGCCCCCAGTCGGGCTGAAAAGGCTCCACCCCATGCCATTCAATGGCGCAGCGCCGCAGCAGCTCGGCCAGTGGCAGATGGGTGTGATCGACCACAACATCCCGCCGATGGCGATAGGCGATCAGCTCCCGGGTGAACCGCAGCAGATCGGCTCGGCGCTCCAGCAGATGTCAGTCGAACCAGCTGATCGGATTGTCCTGGCAGTAGGCGTTGTTGTTACCCCGTTGGCTGCGGCCCACCTCATCCCCCATCGCCAGCATCGGTGTGCCCGACGCCAGCAGCAAGAGGCAAAGGGCATTCCGCATCTGGCGGTCCCTGAGGGCCAGCACCTGCGGATCATCCGTCTCTCCTTCGGCACCGCAGTTCCAGCTGGCATTGTCATCCGAACCGTCGCGGTTCGCCTCGCCGTTGGCCTCGTTGTGTCTGGTGTTGTAACTCACCCAGTCGGCGAGGGGGAAGCCGTCGTGGCAGGTGATGAAATTCACGCTCAGTTCCGCCTCGCGGCCGCGCTGGCCATACACGTCCGGACTACCGATCAGTCGCTGGGCCGCTGCCCAGGCAAAGCCTCGATCCCCCTTGAGAAAATGACGCAGGTCATCACGGAAGCGGCCGTTCCACTCCTTCAGCGCTCGCCGACGAAGCTGCCCACCTCATAGAGCCCGGCCGCATCCCAGGCCTCGGCGATCAGCTTGGTGCCCGCCAGCACCGGATCGCTGTCGAGATCCAGCAGGATCGGTGGCCTCGGTTCCGGCTTGCCCTCCTCGTCGCGGGACAGGACGGCGGCCAGATCAAATCGGAAGCCATCGACATGCAGATGCTGGACCCAGTGGCGCAGGCTGTGGCGGATCAGCCGCCGCACGATGGGATTGTTGGCATTGAAGGTGTTACCGCAGCCCGTCACATCCAGATCCCGCAGGCTGTCGCCCCCCCCTCGAGCAGGTAGTAATCGTGGGGAGCGAGCCCCCGGTAGGAGAGCATGGGCCCGGCCGACGGCCCGGCCATGGCCCCTTCGGCGGTGTGGTTGAACACCACGTCGAGAATCACCTCAATGCCCGCACGGTGCAGGGCCTTGACAAGGTCACGGAACTCATTGAGCACTGCCAGGGGATCGGCGACGCTGGCGTACGCCGGGTGGGGCGCCAGCACCGAGATGGGCTGATAGCCCCAGTGGTTCACCAACCCCGCAGGCGCAGCCTGGGGATCAAAGGCGAAGACCGGCAGCAGTTCCACCGCCGTGATGCCCAGGTGCTGCAGGTGGGGGATGGCGTCGATCAGACCGGCGTAGGTGCCGGCCCGGTCCGGCGCCACGCCAGAACTGGGATCAACAGTGAACCCACGGACATGCAACTCATAGATCACCGTGTCGCGGGCCAGTCGGCCCAGGGGACGGTCCCCTTCCCAGTCGTAGTGGCTGAGGTCAGCCACGACGCTCTTCATGGCGCCAGCCCAGCCGTGATCAGGGTTCTGCCGCTGACCTTGCAGCCGGCTGTAACCCGGCGGCATGGCCAGCGCCATGGCGTAGGGGTCGAGCAGCAGACAGTCGGGGTCGGCCGGAAAGCGGAAGCCATAGAGCTGACCGGGCTCGACCCCCGTCAGCAGGCCATGCCAGTAGGTACCGCTGCAGTGCTCTTCCCCGGCGAGAACCACCACCGCCGAAGGCTGGGGATCATCGACAGCGCCAAAAAGACACAGGTCCACCCGGTCGCAGTTGCGGGCGTGGAGACTGAAGTTCACTGCACCGGAATGGCACGTGGCCCCGAGCGGTGCACTGGAACCGGCGGCCAGGGTCAGAGAAGACGTGCTCATCGCCAACCACCCACCAGCCACATGCCAATGGTGGCCAGACCAGGGGCTGCTGACTACGGTTCGGGGGCACATCCGGTCAGGCCCGATGGACATCACCGTGATTGAACGGCTGGTGCCGGCAGCCCCATCGACCGCGGCCCAGGCGGCGCTGCTGGTGCTGCGCCTGTTCATGGGCGTCTGCTTCATCCGCCACGGCTGGCCCAAGCTCCGCAACCTCGGCACCTGGGCCGCGGCGATGAAGACGCCGAAATGGCTCTGTTTTCTCTCTGCCGCGTCAATGTTTGGCGCTGGAGTCGTTCTGCTGCCAGGCCTGCTCACACCCCTGGCAGCCCTGGCCATCCTGGTCTCGATGGCCTACGCGACGGTGCTTGAAATCCGCTCGGGCTTTCCCTTCATTGCCCCTGATCCGTACCAGATACCTGAGGGCGATTACGCCGGCCCGATGGGCGTGGGTGAACCACCCAGCTGGGAGAAGGCCGCCATGTATGTGGTCATGTGCCTGGTCTTGATCGCCTGTGGCGGCGGCCTCTATTCCCTTGACACTGTGCTGATTGCTGATCTGGTCGATCTGGCCGAGTCAAACCTCGGTTGAGGCCTTCTCAGCCCAAATAGATGATCAGGCGCGGCCAAGACGCTCCAGCAGGTGATCGCCGACCCGCAGGGCATTGGCGATCGCCGTGAGTGATGGATTCACCGCACCGATGCTGGGGAAGAAGCTGGTGTCCACGACATAGAGATTGTCAAGGTCATGGGCTTTGCACATCAGATCGAGCACCGAACTCGTCGGGTCCTCGCCAAAGCGGCAGGTGCCAGCCTGGTGGGCAACAGCCGCCAGCCCCATGGCAGAGCCGAAGTACACCTGCCGTTCTGCGAGATGCTGCTGCAGGTAGAGACGATCAAGCAATCCCTCAAGCCGAGCTCGCAACTCCTTCGACGCAGCAACGTTGGTGGGCGTATAATTGAGGGTGATCTGTCCTTCCGAAGTCACCGTGACGCGGTTATCAGCCAGGGGAAGATCTTCGGTCTGGAGCCAGAAATCAAGGGCATGCTCAGCGATGCGGTCCATGCTCCATGAGGGGGCGAGGGCTGTGAGGAGAGGTTTATAGCCTTTCATCATTGCCCCATTGGTCTTACCGGTCATCTGGATCTGCCCCATCGGGAAGGGGAAAGCCTCATCGCCGAAATACCAGTCGTTGATGGCCAGGGTCTTCTGAAACACCGTGGCATTGGGCTCATGGGCCAGGGCCACCAGCGCCTGACACTGGTGGTACATATAGTTGCGTCCCACCTGGTCTGAACTGTTGGCCAGTCCACGGGGGTGGTGATCATTGGCAGACATCAGCAGCAACCGGGCCGAGTTGGCCGCACCACAGCTCACCACCACCAGATCTCCGCTGAAGCGAAGCTCCTCCCCATCGCGCTGCACCACGACCGTGGTGACGGAACGACCACTGGCATCGGTTTCCAGGCGGCGTACTTCGGCACGGGTCAGCAGGGTGAGGGTTATATCAGCGCGCCCCAGGGCCGGCCTGATTCCCATCACCTCAGCGTCGCCCTTGGCATGCACCAGGCAGGGGTATCCATCACAGCGATTGCACTTGAGACAGGCACTGAAGGCAGGGTCAGCCTCGGTGAGGTTCACGCCAGTGGGCGCATGGAAGGGACGCAAGCCCGCCGCCTTGAGATCATCAGCCAGTCGCTGGATACGTGGTTCATGGGCAATCGCTGGGTAGGGGAAGGGGGAACTGCGGAACGGTTCGATCGGATCCTCACCCGCCTGGCCATGCACGTGGTACCAAGCTTCGGCACGGGCGTAGTAGGGCTCCAGATCTGCGTAGCGGATCGGCCAGGCGGGAGAGATGCCATCCACATGGGCCACGGCCTCAAAGTCGCGTTCACGCAGGCGGAAGTGGGCCGCTCCATACATCTTGGTGGCACCACCGACGACGTAATGGCTGCCAGGCTGGAACGGCCGACCCTGGCCGTCGAACCAGACATCGGCGGAGACATAGCGCTCCTTCTGGAACACCTCCACCGGATCCCAGTTCTGGGGCTCCCGCGGCAGCCAGTCACCACGCTCAAGCACAAGCACCTTCACACCCGCCTCAACGAGGGTGCGAGCCAGGGTGCCCCCACCAGCACCACTGCCGATGATCACAACATCAAAGTGACTGGTCATGGTGCGGGGTCCTCAGGGGGTGGAGTAGCGATTGAGCTGGGTGATCATCTTCAGGACCATGGCGGTCCAGCCGGTCTGATGACTGGCGCCGACACCGGCACCATGGTTGCCATCAAAATACTCATTGAATAGCAGCAGATCCCGCCAATGGGGATCCTGCTGGAACAGATCCACCGACCCCAGAAAAGGACGCCGGCCGCCCTCATCACGGCGAAACAGCGAAACCAGACGACGCTCAAGTTCAAGGGACGCCTCCCAGAGGTTGAGCCAGCGGCCAGAGCCCGTGGGCACCTCAACCTTGAGGGAATCACCGTAGTAGTGACCAAACTTCTGCAGGGCCTCAATCAGCAGGTAGTTGATGGGCATCCACACCGGACCACGCCAGTTTGAATTGCCACCGAACATCGCCACGGGGCTGTCGGCAGGGGTATAAGCCAAGGTTTGGGAATCCCCCCCCTCTGTGAAGGTATAGGGATGCTCTTCGTAGATGCGCGAGAGGGATCGTATGCCATAGAGAGAGAGAAACTCGCGCTCATCAAAGAGGTAACGACAGATTCTCTCCAGGCGATCGCGGGGCACCAGCGCCAACAGAAGCCGATCATTATTCCAGAGCCCAATATTTCCGGCCATCCAGGTTGGCGAGATGCGCTCTCGGAAATACCAGGCCATGGTCTTGCGCACATCCAGCGACGGCAGACGCATCACCGTCTCCACATCAAAGCTGGCCACCGCGAGCAAGGGAATCAATCCCGAAACAGAACGGGTGCGAAGATAGTCCCAGCTGCCGTCGGGACGCTTGATCACATCGTAATAAAACCCATCCCGCTCATCCCAGTTCAGGTAGGTGCGCTGGCTGGTCACCACGGTGTTCAGCGTGACCGCCAGCTGAACAAAGTCGAAGATGAAGCGCTCGCACAGGTCGGCATACTCCGACTCCTGGACGCTGAGCTCAACCGCAATCTGCAGCAGATTGAGGCTCAGCATTGCCATCCAGGCCGTGCCATCGCACTGCTCGATCACGCTCCCATCGGCAAGCGGGAAGCGTCGATCAAACACAGCAATGTTATCAAGCCCCAAAAAACCACCTTCAAAGACATTATCGCCAGAACGATCATTGCGGTTAGCCCACCATCCATATTCGAGGATCAGCTTGCGCAGGGCCGCCCGCAGAAAACCGAAATCCCCGTGCTCCCATGATCGCCGCTCAATCTGAAAGATCCTCAGGGCAGCCCAGGCGCCAAGGGGGGGATTGGGATCCGACAGGGCCCACTCGTAGGCAGGCGTCTGGGCGTTGGGCGCTGTGAAGTGAGGTGAACGCAGCAGCATGCACTGCTCCTTCGCGGTGGCGGGGTCGACCTCGGCAAACGCCACCGCGTGGAACATCAGATCCCACTGGCAGAAATAGGGGTATTCCCAGCTGTCCGGCATGGCGATCACATGGTCGGCATACA
>CAMASU010000051.1 GCA_945861105.1 Synechococcus sp. UW140 | reverse complement strand
GACATTCTCAAAGGCACGGCGGCGGTGCGGCTGGCGGCGGCCGTGCCGGCCACGGCCCCGGCCCTGGGGCTGGTGGCCGCCGGGCTTTTAGCCCTGGCAGGCCACATCTGGCCCGTGTGGCTGGGCGGGCGGGGAGGGAAGGCCGTGGCGACCGCCCTGGGGGTGCTGCTGGGGCTGGTGCCCGCGGTCGGTCTGGCCTGCCTCGGTGTGTTTCTCACGGTGCTGAGCATCAGCCGCATCGTGTCCCTGTCGAGCGTCGCGGCCGCCGTGGCCCTGCCCCTGCTGATGCTGGCCGGGGCCGCACCGGCGCCGGTGCTGGGCCTTGGGGTGCTCACCTCGGTTTTGGTGGTGTGGCGGCACCGCAGCAACCTGCAGCGGCTGCTGGCCGGCACCGAACCCCGGCTGGGGCAGAACCGCGAGAGTTAAGCCAGGGCGCGGCTGCGCTCGTAGGCCGCCAGCACCGCCTCGATCAGCGCCGATCGGATCCCGGCGGCCTCCAGCCGCCGCAGGCCGGCCATGGTCGTGCCGCCGGGGCTGGCGACCATGTCCTTGAGCTCGGCGGGGTGCAGCTGCCGCTGCTCCATCAGCTCCAGGCTGCCGGCAGCCATGGCCCGTGCCAGCTCGATGGCCTGGGTCCGGGGCAGACCAGCGGCAACCCCACCATCGGCCAGGGCCTCGATCACCACCGCCATGAACGCGGGACCGGAGGATGTCAGGGCCAGAAAGGCATCGAGCTGGGCCTCGGGCAGATCGAGCACCCGGCCCACCGGAGACAGCAGGGCATGGGCCAGCCGGCGGGCCGCCGGATCCAGGGAACCGGTATCACTAACGCCGATCAGACCACGGCGGACGAGGGCCGGGGCATTGGGCACGCAGCGCACCACATCCCAGCCGGGGAAGGCCCCCTGCAACCGCTGCAGCCCCACCCCCGCCAGCACCGACACCAGCAGGGGCCTGGTCAGCCCCGGGGGGGGCGACGGTGGCGGCGGCAAGGGGTTGAGGGACTGGAGCAAGCCATCGAGCTGCTGGGGCTTGAGGGCCAGCAGCAGCAAGGGAGCCGCCAGGCAGGGGCGGGCATCCAGGCCAACGGTCACCCCCAGCGAAGCCCTGAGACGTTCGGCCGATGCTTCGGTGGCCACACTGGCCACCACCGCCGACGGCAACAGCTGACCGTCCTCCAACAGCGGCTGCAGCAGGGCCTGGGCCATGCGGCCCAGGCCAATGACGCCGAAGGAAGCGGGCAACCGGGGGAGGTCTTCAGCCCTGGAGGGCATCGCCACGGCCCCAGGCCGGGCTGGGAGCCGCGGCGGTGCTGCTGGGCTCACGGTTGATGACGCTCGGCGAGGCCGACTCTTCGGAGCTGGCGGTGGTCACCGTGACGCAGCTGGGGGCGAACAGGAAGATGCTCTCGCCCACCCGCTCCTGATGGCCGTCGATGGCGAAGGTGCCGCCGGCCACGAAGTCGACCGCCCGCTGGGCCTGGTCGGGCTCCATCATCGTGAGGTTGAGGATGATCGTCTTGCGCTCTCGCAGGGCCTGGATGGCGCGGGGCATCTCGTCGAAGCTGCGGGGCTCCATCACGATCACCTCGGCGGCACTGGTGGAAATGCCGGGCATGCCGATGACGTTGGACCCGATGAAGCTGTCGGGGGTGTCGAAGGTGCCGATGGGGGTGAGGGCGCTGCTGCGGCCGATGGTGGACGTCGGTTCGTCGTCGGCGGTGCTGCCGCCGTACTCAAGATCGTCGTCGTACTCACCCTCGTCGAGGTAATCGTCGCCGGTGACGACGGACTTGAGGCGAGAGAACAGCGACACCGTTCCGGCTCCACGCATGGGGATGATCTTAGATAGCGCCCGCTGAAGCCCTCGGCAACCCGCCGTTCACCGTTCAGCAAACCGGGACGCCCCCTGGGGCCCCGGGGCAAACAGCGTGCTTCCCAGTCGCACCAGGGTGCTGCCGGCCGCCACCGCCAGGGGCCAGTCGCCGCTCATGCCGAGCGAACGCCCCTCCAGGTGCAGATCATCGGCCAGGGCGACGGCCTCCCGGAAGAAGGACCGCAGGCCTGCGTCATCGAGGCCCAGGGGCGGGATGGCCATCAGCCCCTGCCAGTGCACCGCCGGCAGCTGCCGCAGCTCGTCCCAGTGCCGCCTCAGGTCATCGGGGTCGAATCCCCCCTTGGCCGGATCGGGTCGCAGCTTCACCTGGGCGTGGAGCCGTGGCTGCAGACCCTCCTCAACGGCGATGCGGCTGATGCGTCGCGCCAGTTCCGGGGAGTCGACCGACTGCACCGCAGCGAAGCAGCGCAGCACCGGCCGCACCTTGTTGGCCTGCAGACGGCCGATGAAGTGCCAGTCGATGTCGGCCAGATCAGCCAGCTCGGCCTGTTTGGCCAGGGCCTCCTGCAGGCGGCTTTCGGCGAACGACCGCTGCCCCACCCCATGGAGGGCGCGGATCATGGCGGCGGGGCGCCCCTTGCTCACCGCCAGCAGCGCCACCTCGGGGGGCAGCCGTCGGCGCAGGTCCTGGTAACGCTCCAGCAGCGGGTCCACGCTGCCGCCTCAGATGAAGGTCTGGTCGAAGAGCTTCTGCCAGGTGGCCAGCTCGGACGACTGGGCCCGCCGCTGGCGCAGCAGATGCTGCTCGGCCAGGAAGCGGGCATCCAGCAGCGGAATCGACTCGAAGCTGGCGCCGCGGGATTGCAGGGTCACGCGGAAGAACATGCGCTGGGCGTAAAGGGTGGCGTAGACCTCAAGGGACTCACCGGCAGGACAGACGCGGTAAAGCAATCCGAAATTGGGATGGGTGAGGTAACGCTCAGCACTCACAGGATCATTCCAGCAATCGTTCAGCCGGCGCCGATGCGGAAGCGCAGAAGCAGCAGCAGCACCAGGACGACGGAAGCCAGTCCATCCAACCAGACCGCCGCACCGGACACCAGCCGCAGGCGATCGGGGGAGCGCCAGAGGCTGCCCCGGGCGAGCAGCGCCGCCGCCGCCTGGTCGGCCCGCAGCAGCACATTCGCCAGCAGCCGCTCCCCCAGGGCCAGCGCCAGACCCAGCCCCCCCTGCCAGCCCAGCTGACGCAGGTTGACGGCCCGGGTGGCCAGTCCCCTGAGCAGGTTCTGCAGCTCCTCCTGCACCAGGGGCAGAAAGCGCAGGGCCAGCAGCAGCTGGAATCCCAGCCGATCGACGGGTACCCCCAGCCGCCGCAGGGGGCGCAGCAGGCTGGCGAGGGCCCAGGCCAGTTCTTCCGGGGGGGTGCTGAGCAGCAGCAGGTTTGCGCTGTGGACCACCGTGAGCAGCAGGGTGGCGCTGCTCACCCCCAGCCGCAGGGAGCGGCGGGTGACCCGCAAGGGGCCCAGGCGGGCCACTTCCCAGGCGGGGGCCGGCGGCAGGGGCGGCACGGTCAGCTCCTGGGGGGGGCGCTGGGGCGGCAGGGGCCGGTCGGGGCCGGTGGGCAGCACCGCACTGAGCAGCCCCACCAGCACACTCAGCAGCAGCAGCCCGACAAGACCGCGCAGCCAGAGGCGCAGGGGCAACCCCGACAGCAGGGTGAGCAGCAGCAGCAGGGCCACCAGCCCGAGGCGCCAGACGGGTCCGGCCAGCACCGGCGTGAGCAGAAATGCCATCACCCAGGCGAGCTTGAGCCGTGGATCCAGCCGCCGCAGCCAGCCACCGCGGCCATCGACGTACTGACCGATGGGCAGCTGCCGCAACCAGTCCATCAGCGCTGGGCGGCGCGGGCCTGGTCCCGCTCGGCGTCGCGCTGCTGCTTGCCCCGCCAGAACAGCCTCAGGGGGGACCCTTCAAAGCCGAGACCTTCGCGGATGTGCCGCTCGACGTAGCGGCGGTAGGTGTCCCCGAAGAGCTTCGGGTCGTTGACGAACAGGGTGAAGCTGGGGGGGCGCACCGCCACCTGGGTGCCGTAATAGAGGCGGCCCTGGCGGCCGGCGCGGGTGGCGGGGGGGGAGCGCCAGCGCAGGGCCTCCTGCAGCACCTCGTTGACCACGGCCGTGGGCACCCGCCGGCGGTGCTGCTCCACCGCCTTGAGGGCCAGGGCGAAGAGCTTCTCGACCCGCTGGCCGGTGAGGGCCGAAACGAAAAGCATCGGGGCCCAGTCGAGGAAGTAGAGCCGCGCCCGCAGTTCCCGCTCCATCGCCGGGAGGGTGTGGCTATCCTTGTCGATCAGATCCCACTTGTTGACGACCACCACGCAGGCCCGGCCGTCCTCCTCGATGCGGCCCGCCAACCGTTGGTCCTGCTCGGTGACACCGTCTTCGGCATCCAGCACGAGCAGGCAGACATCACTGCGTTCGATGGCCTTGAAGCTGCGGTTGATGCCGAAGTACTCGGGGCCGTAGCTGACGCTGCGACGGCGGCGGATGCCGGCGGTGTCGAGCAGCTTCCAGGGCCGCCCCTCCCGTTCGATCGTGGTGTCGATGGTGTCGCGGGTGGTGCCCCGCACGGGGCTGACGATGGCCCGGCTTTCACCGCAGATGCTGTTGAGCAGGCTGCTCTTGCCGACGTTGGGGCGGCCGATGATGGCGAGCTGGATCGCCTCCTCATCCTCGGCGCCCTCGGCGGGCGGCGGCGGCAGGAAGGCCAGCACCCGGTCGAGCAGATCGCCGGTGCCGGCCCCATGGATCGCCGAGATCGCCTGGGGCTCCCCCAGGCCGAGGCCCCAGAACTCGGCGGCCATCGCCAGCCCCTGCTGGGGCGATTCGCATTTGTTGACGGCCAGCAACACGGGGGTGGGTTGCTGGCGCAGCCACTCGGCGATGGAGGCATCGGCGGCGCAGAGGCCGCTCTGGCCATCGGTCACCAGCACGGCCACCGCCGCCTCGGCGAGGGCCAGGGAGGCCTGTTCACGGATCTGAGGCAGGAAGGCGGTGTCGTCATCGAAGACAAGCCCACCGGTGTCCACCACCCGGAAGGTGCGGTCGCCTCAGTAGCCCTCCTGGTAGGTGCGGTCGCGGGTGACGCCGGGTTCGTCGTGGACGATGGCCTCGCGGCTGCGGCAGAGCCGGTTGACCAGCGTGGACTTGCCCACGTTGGGCCGGCCGATGATCGCCACCACCGGCAATGCCACGCTTCCGTCCCTCTCCGTTCTGTCTTCTGACCCTACAGACCGGCGCGGCCAGGCCTGGAAGCCGAGCCCGGCGGCGGGACATTTTCTCCAGTTATAGTATTTTCTGAATCGCTATTTTTCCTGCTCCAGAGTTAATCAACGGGAAGAGATTTCCTTAGTTCGGCAAAAAGAATGGCGCCCCACCGCTAGCTCCGGGTGATCCCTCACCCCGGCCCAGGACGGGCTGTGCCGCCCATGATCGACCTCATCACCAGCATCGTGGTGGATCTCTCCGACCAGAAGCTGTACGCCTACAACGGCGACCAGGTGGTGCGCACCATCCTGGTCAGCTCCGGCAAGACCGCCAATCCCACCCCCACCTTTGAGAGCCAGGTGGAGTCGAAGCACAGCAGCGTCACCATGCGGGGTCGGGGCTACGTGGCCCCGGGGGTGCCCTGGGCCCTCTGCATGCCCGGCGGCATGATCTGCCTGCACGGGGCCCCCTGGCAGGAGGCCGCCGGCGAACCGTTCGGCGTGCCCCGCAGCCACGGCTGCGTGCGCATGCCCACCAGCCAGGCCCGCTGGCTGTTCCAGCGCGTCAATCCGGGCACGCCGGTGACGGTTCAGCTCTGAGGTCGGCCCGCCGGCGCCAGGCCAGCAGCCAGCTCACCGCCGTGGCCCGGCGGGTGAGCCGCGGCACCAGCTCCGTGACGCTGTAACCGCGAAACCCCAGCTCCTCCTTGAGCAGCTGCTTGTGCTGGGCAGGAATCGAGCGGGTGAGCCGCACCGTGGGGGGGCGCTCGGCGATGAAGTCGGGCGCCTGCGGATGGGCCTCGGCCCAGTCGGCGGGGGTGGCGGGGCCGGCCCGCCAGGGTTCCGTGGCGGGATCGCCGACGGGCTCGTAACCCAGCCGCTCCCAGATCAGCCGGCAGACGGTGGCGTCATCGATCACCCCCTCCAGGATCTGCCAGAGCAGCGCATCGTCGATGGCATGGTCAACGGCATGGTCGGTGGCATCGACGGCGGCCATGGCGCTCCTTCAGGGCAGGGGAACCTGGGGCAAGGGTGACACGGCCCGCTGGTAGCAGGGCTGCCGCAGCAGCGCACTCTGTTGATGGCGCGTGACCGTTGGCGGCTGCCCCGGCGCGCCGTCGTAACGCAGCACCACCAGGTCGTCGAAGGCGTCGTCGGCGATCGCGGCCATGGCCGGCCATCCCAGCTCCGCCGCCAGGGCCGGCAGGCGTCGGTGCTCCCACACCAGCACCACCGAACGCCCCGCCAGCCAGGGGTCCTGGCGCAGATCCGCCGGGGCGGCGGGGCTGTCGTCCTCTCCTCCGCTGAACAGACGGATCGGCAGCCCCGTGGCCACGGCCAGGGGAACGGCCGTCTGATAGCTGCGGGCGTTCTTCTGGCTGCCGGGGTTGAAGCCATAGCTGCCCAGCCGTTCCACCGGCCCGAAGCAGGCGGGCAGCAGGCGTCCCAGGCGGATGGCCCGCAGCAGCCCCGCCGGCGACAGGTTGAAATCTCCCCGGTCCACGTCCTTGTCGGCATGGCGCACAAGGATCACCTGCCGCGGCTCGGCCCGCAGGCCCCCCGCCGCCAGCGGCAGCACCAGCAGGGCCGGCAGGATGGTGGTGAGAACCGCGGCGACCATGGGGCCACTAGTGCTGCAGGCTCCCCTGGCCGGGGTGACCGATCGGATCTTCAGGGGGCTGGTGCGGCGCTGGGCTGGGGACACGCTGCTGTTCACCGACATGGTGCCGGCCTCCAGGCTGGAGGACGACCGCAGCCACCGGAAGCTGGCGGGCCTGGGGGATGAGCCCGGGCCGGTGGGGGTGCAGCTCTTCGACCACCGGCCCGAGGCGATGGCCGAAGCGGCCCGCCGGGCCGAGGCCCTGGGGGCCGCCGCCATCGACATCAACATGGGTTGCCCCGTGCCGAAGGTGGCCCGCCGGGGTGGGGGCAGCGCCCTGCTGCGGGATCCCGAGCTCGCCGCTCGCATCGTCGCGGCCGTGGCGGCAGCTGTCACCGTTCCGGTGAGCGTCAAGGCCCGCCTGGGCTGGTGCGAGACCAGCGCCGATCCGGTGGGGCTGGCCCTGCGGCTCCAGAACGCCGGTGCCCGTCGCCTCACCCTCCATGGCCGCACCCGACGCCAGGGCTACGCCGGCCGGGCCGACTGGGCCGCCATCGGCGCCGTGAAACGGGCTGTGGCGATTCCGGTGATCGCCAACGGTGACATCAGCACCGCCGACGATGCCCGCCGCTGCCTGGCCCTGAGCGGCGCCGACGGGGTGATGGTGGGCCGGGCAACGCTGGGGGCGCCCTGGACCGTGGGGCGGCTGCAGGCCCAGCTGGCCGGCCGTCCCGACCCAGGGGAGCCCCCACCACAGGCACGGCTGCTGCTCGCCCGCGACCACCTGGAGCTGCTGCTGCAGGCCCACGGACCCCACGGCCTGCTGATCGCCCGTCGTCATCTCGGCTGGGCCCTGGCGGGCCTGCCCGGGGGTGCCCCCCTGCGGGCGGCCCTGATGCAGACGGGCGAAGCGAACCTGGCCCTGGCCCTGCTGACCCGGGCGGCGGCCGAGGCCGACGGCGCACCTCAGGGGAGCACCGACGGCCAGCCCTGGCGCACCAGCAGCAGCGAAAAGTAAGGGGCGGCCGCCGCCGGCACCTGCTCCGCCGGCAGCAACCGCTGGTCGGGCCAGCCCACCCGTTCGGCATAGAGGCTGCTCGCCAGCAGGCCCCGGGCCTCGAGCAGCGGCCGCACCCAGCTCCAGCGCTGGCCGAGCTTGAGCAGGGCCAGCACCGTTCCCGCCGCCGCCGCCCGCTCCAGCAGTGCTTCCAGCTCCGCCGGCTGGTCGGGGGTGGGCCGCAGCAGCAGCCCCTCCTGCTGCAGGGCCAGGGGCCAGGGCCCGGGGCCCGGCGCAGCGGCGGCGGCCGCCGCCACCGACGTGATGCCGGGGATCACCCGCAGCGGCACGGTGGGATGGCGGCGGGCCAGGGCCAGCAGCACGTACGACCCCGACGCGAACAGGGAGGCATCGCCTTCGCAGAGCAGCACCACCGCGGCACCGGCGGCCACCTCGGCGGCCAGCAGGTCGGCGGCCCGATGCCAGGCCTGCCGCCGCGGATCGGCCTCGGCCACCATCGGCAACACCAGGGGCAACCGCCGCTGGTGCGGCCCGATCCAGGGGGCAGCGATGCGGGAGGCGATGCCATCCCCACCGGCCACCGCCACCGGATAGGCCACCACCGCGGCGGCGGCGATGGCGTCCACCGCCGCCACGGTCAGCAGCCGCGGATCCCCTGGGCCCACCCCCACCAGCGTCAGTGCCGACACAGACCCTCCATCACCACGGGTTTTCTAGGCTGGGCGCAGCCTGCGGTGTGCCCGTGAGTCAGCTGCAGATCTTCGATGCCGCCGCCGGGGACCCACCCCAGCCCAGCCTGGTGAGCCACGATGCCCCGCAGATCGCCGCTGAACTGGCCCGGCGGGGCATCGGCTTCGAACAGTGGCCGGCCCGGGTGGCCCTGGCGGCCGAAGCCGACCCGGCGACGGTGCTGGCGGCCTACACCGAAGAGATCGCCACCGTGCAGAGCCGGGGCCGCTACCCAACGGTCGATGCCATCCGCATGACCCCCGACCATCCCGACCGGCGGGAGCTGCGGCAGAAATTTCTGGCCGAACACACCCACGGGGAGGACGAAGTGCGCTTCTTCGTCGAAGGCAGGGGCCTGTTCTGCCTCCACATCGACGGGGAGGTGCTGCAGGTGCTGTGCGAAGCGGGTGACTGGATCAGCGTGCCGGCCGGCACCCGCCACTGGTTCGACATGGGCGGGGCACCGCAGTTCACGGCGATCCGCTTCTTCGACCACCCCGAGGGCTGGGTGGCCCGGTTCACCGGCGATCCGATCGCCGGGCGGTTTCCGCTGCTGCCGGACTGACCGTCAGTTCTCAACTGACCCACAATTCCAGACTGACCGTCAGTTGAGGGCCGGCAGATCGGGGCCCGGCAGCTGCTGCAGCCTCAGCCCCTCGTCGCGGACCCGCTCGCGGAAGGCACGCCACTGCGGAGAAGCGATCACATCGGCCGCCATGGCGGCGGCCAGCCGCTGGCTTGCCAGCACATCGCTGGGGTAATGCACCCCGCAGGTGACGCGGGCGAAGCCCCCCTGGCGTCCCACCTCCAGCAGGCGCTCGCGGCGTTCGGGCAGCAGGTCGGCCAGCAGCTGGCCGGCGGCGGCGTACCAGAGGGCATGGCCGCTGGGGTAGGCCGGCGAATCCTCCAGCGGCAGGCAGGGCCTGAGGTCGGGGTGGGCGAGGAATGGACGGGGGCGGGCGTGGCTGGTCTTGAGCTCATCCTTGACCGTGGTGATGACCCGCAGGAACGACGGCAGGCCCGCCGTCAGGGTGGGGGCGGTGCGGTTGAGGTCGGCACCGATGGCGGCATCGAAGCGGCTGAGG
>CAMASU010000050.1 GCA_945861105.1 Synechococcus sp. UW140 | reverse complement strand
CGGCCAGCACCATCCGCCCGAAGACGCCGATCTGGGCTGCTTCGTAGGCCTTCTGCAGGGTCAGGTACGGCGAGTCCCAGTCCCCCCAGATGCCCCAGCGCCGGAACCCCAGCTTCTGCTGCTCCACCTGCTCGAGGGCGTAGGCATGGGCCCGCCGCCTCAGTTCCAGGGGGGCCAGTCCCCGCCGTTCCTCGGCGGAGAGGCTCTGCAGCACCTTCAGCTCGATCGGCAGGCCATGGCAATCCCAGCCCGGCACGAAGCGGGCCCGCCGACCCCGCAGCAGCTGGTATTTGTTGAGGATGTCCTTGAGGATCTTGTTGAGGGCGTGCCCCACATGCAGGGCCCCGTTGGCGTAGGGGGGGCCGTCGTGGAGCGTGAAGGGCGCGCCGGGGTTGTGGCGGCTCAGGCGTTCGTACAGGCCTGTCTCCTGCCAGAAGGCCTGCAGCTCAGGTTCCCGCTGGCGGGCGTTGGCCCGCATCGGAAAATCGGTCTGGAGCAGGTTGAGGGTGTCCTTGTAAGAGACCGGGCTTGCCGTCACCGCTGCCAGTGCGCAGAACGGTCGATTATCCGTCGGCAGCGTCCAGCAGGGCGTCCACCTCGCCGAGGTGGGCAATCACCCGCACCGGTTCTGCCTCCGGGATGTCCCCCCCAGAGATGTCCCCATCGAGGATCTCCCCATCGAGGATCTCCGCGTCAAGGATGTCCGCTTCGACGATGGCGACCGGCAATCCGACCACTGGTTCCGCCGGTTCCGCTTCTGGGGCCGGTGCGGCATTGGTTGTCGGTTCCGGTTCCGGTTCTGGTTCGGGCAGGGTTTCAGGCTCGGGAACGGTTTCCGGTTCGGGCGCCGGCGTCGATGCTGGCGGCAGATCGGCCCGCACCCAGCGTTTGGTGAGGACCGGGCGGCGACTGCGCTGGGCCACCCAGACCAGCAGGGCGCCGGCCAGGCCCACGGCCCGGCTCACGGCCACGGCCAGGTCCAGGGCCCGCCGTTGCCAGTGGGCCACGGTGCGCAGCTGCAGGCGCTCGTCAGGGGGGAGCTGCTGCCAGCGCTGCTGTCCCACCTCCGTGCCGAGGCGTCCGACCAGCAGCCCGCCGCAGAGCACCCCCAGCATCGGCGCCCCCTGCAGACGTTCGGCGGCCGTGACCAGCACCAGGCCGAGCAGCAGCACCACAGCGGCCCAGAGCGCATCCCGGGGCCGGCTCAGTTCAGGCAGCAGCAGGGGTTCCAGCAGCAGGGCCAGGCCCACCAGCAGGGCCAGGGACCCGATCAGGATGGCCAGCAAGACAGGGGGCAGGAGCAGGACCCATTCTTGCGCTGCCTACAGTTGTGACACGCCCACCTGGCGAAATTGGTAGACGCGCTGGTTTTAGGGTCCAGTGGCTTCGGTCGTGGGGGTTCAAGTCCCCCGGTGGGCATTCCGGACAATCCGTAGAAACAGTTGCGCCTGTCTCATCCCTGGTCTCCTGGGTCCATGGTTGAGGTCTCTGGGGTCCCGCCGTGGTCCTGCGCGCCCTCCTGGCCGTTCTGCTTGCCGCCGGTGGTGCCCTGGCCGCTCCCCTGGAGGCGTCGCTGCCCGAAGCCCCGGTGCCGGCCAGCTGGAATGATGTGCGCCGGCTCGAAAAGGCCCTGGCCCGCCGGCAGGTCACGGTCGTCTACAGCGACCGCTGCCCGAAGGGCCTTGAGGGCATGTATGACCATCGGGTGTCGCGGTTGCTGATGTGCCGCAACACCATGCCCAACCGGCCTGAGCACCACTGGAACACCCTGGCCCACGAAGCGGTGCATGTGATGCAGATCTGCCGCCAGGCCGCCCCGCTCTCCAGCGGGCAGGAGCAGATCCAGGCCCAGCTGCTGGCGGCCATGGCCCCCCGGGAGAAGCTGCACATCCTGGCGGCCTACCCCCCCGAGCAGCGTCTGTATGAACTGGAGGCCCGCTGGGTGGCCAACACCGTGCCGCCGGCTGCCGTGCTCGAGCTGCTCGAGCGCAGCTGCGGTCCTGTCCGACCGGACACAAGCCAGCTGCTTGCCCCGCTGCTGGGAGCCGCCACCGGCCCCTGATCCAAAGAAAAGCTAAAGTGAGTCTCAGTCAGGGATTGGCCGATGGGCTGGCGTGGCCTGCTGGGGGTGATGGTGGTTCTGGTTAGCCTCAGCCGTCTCGCCCGTCAGCGCAGCATTGATGACATGCCCGTTGATCCCCTGCGGCGCCAGCGACGACGCCTGGAGCGCAGCTACCAGCTGAGCTAGCCCACTAGGGTGGGCGCCATCATCCGGAGTTGACGGCGCGGAGCGTTCTTCATGAGTGAATCAACGGATCTGCGCTCCGTTCCGCGCCACCTGGGCGAACCACCGGCCCCCTTCAACCCCACCGTTGGGCTGTTCCTGGGTGGGTATGCCCTGGCTGCCCTCACCATCTGGGGCTGGTTCGTGGGTCATTGGTCCCTCCCGGTGCTGGTGTTTCTGGGCTTTCTTGCCTTGCACCTGGAAGGAACGGTCATCCATGACGCCTGCCATAACGCGGCCCATCCGAATCGGCTGGTCAATGCCGTCATGGGCCATGGTGCGGCCGTGTTGCTGGGGTTCAGTTTTCCTGTGTTCACACGGGTGCATCTGCAGCACCACGCCCATGTGAATGATCCTCGCCACGATCCCGACCATATCGTCTCCACCTTCGGACCCCTCTGGCTGATCGCCCCTCGTTTCTTCTATCACGAGTATTTCTTTTTCCGTCGGCGGCTCTGGCGAGGCCATGAGCTTGTCGAATGGGCCCTCGCGCGCACCTCGTTCGCCCTCATTGTCGTGGCGGCTGCCCGCGGTGGCTTTCTCCCCTTCATCTTCAATTGCTGGTTCGCACCGGCTCTGA
This sequence comes from Synechococcus sp. UW140, assembly GCA_945861105.1. GTDB lineage: Bacteria > Cyanobacteriota > Cyanobacteriia > PCC-6307 > Cyanobiaceae > CAIQIA01. Next base: position 6,769 of record CAMASU010000050.1, on the reverse strand, counting down.
TGGTGGGTGTGACCCTCGGTCTGTTTTTTGACTACCTGCCGCATCGGCCCTTCGCCTCACGGAACCGTTGGCATAACGCCCGGGTGTACCCAGGGAAGACCTTGAATCTGTTGATCATGGGTCAGAACTATCACCTGGTCCATCACCTCTGGCCTTCCATTCCCTGGTTCCGCTACCAGCAGGCCTACAGGGCGACCAAACCCCTGCTCGACCGCCGGGGCTCCCCCCAGCGCCTTGGGATTTTTGAATCGCGCGCCGATCTGCTCAATTTCCTCTACGACATCCTTGTGGGGGTGCGCAGCCATCGCCGCCCCCGTTCCCGCCTGCGGCCCGTGGCCCGGGTGTTGCCGGGCCCGTCGACCCGTCGCCGCTGGATCCGTCTGCTGCACCGCACAGCCGTCGGGCCGCGCCGATCAGCGCTCACCCCCCGGTTCCGGGCCGTCAGTCCGTCAGGATCTTCGGCACCCGGATGAACTCCCCTTCCCGTTCCGGGGCCAGGTCCAGCAGGGCCTCACGGTCGGCCATCGGGGTGACGGTGTCGTCGCGGCAGACATTGACCACTTCCACGGCACGGGTGGTGGGGGCGACTCCCTCGGTGTCGATGGCCTGCAGCTGGGCAACGAACTCGAGGATGCGTTCCAACTGGCCGGTGTAGGTGGCAATGGTGTCCTCGGGCAGGTCCAGCCGTGCCAGCTGGGCGACCTTGCGCACGTCGTCGGCGGTGATGCGGCTCATGGCTGTTCAAGACCGCAGAACAGCCTAGGTCGAGCCGTTGCTGGCTTCCTCGCTGATGAAGCGCTGGAGATCGTCCAGCAGGGCCGTGGCGGCCCGGTCGATGAACACAGCCCCGTGGGCCGCCTCGGCCAGGTTCGGATCCGAGCCCATGCGGCCATCGGGGTGGCGGCGGCGGAAGTCGTCGGGGCCATGGATCGGACCCGCCGGTGCCGCTTCGGGCAGGGGGCGCCGCAGCCGTTCCAGGCTGGGATGCAGGTGCAGGGTGACGGCGATCTCGCTGGGGGTGGCGTGGTGCCCTTCGCGGTCGCCGTAGCGGTCGCGGGCTTCGCGCATCACCGGGCCGGCCATGAACCAGTTGGCCAGCCTGCATTGCAGCCTCGGCGCCACGGCCAGCCCCCGGCGGCTGGCTTCGCCGTAGGCCTCGGCGAAAGCTGCCCGGGCGGTGGCGATGTTGCCGCCGTGGCCATTGACCACGAAGATGCGCTCAAAGCCATGGCCGGCCAGCGACAGCACGATGTCGCGCAGCACCGCCAGCAGCGTCGAGGGCTGCAGGCTGATCGTGCCGGGAAAGCCCAGATGGTGCTCCGCCATGCCGAAGGCCTGGGTGGGGGCCACCAGCACGCCGCTGCGGCAGCCCAGCTCCAGGGCGACGGCTTCGGCCGTGAGGGCATCGGTGCCGATCGCGCCGGTGGGGCCGTGCTGTTCGGTGGAACCCAGCGGCAGGATCACAGCCCGGCAGCGGTCGAGGTAAGCCTCGACCTCGGGCCAGGCCAGCAGCTGCAGGCGGATCGCCTCGGCTGGGGTCACCGCACCAATACCTGCTGCTGTTGTCATCGCTGCGGAACGGTCGCTCGCTCTCCCTAGGATGCCTGCAGCGCGCGGGAGCGCCTTGTCATGTTGCAGCGCAAGCTCTATCAGTTCTGCACCGAGCAGCGACCGGTCTGGGTCTTTCTCAGGGACCAGCAGCGCTGGATTGAACGGGCGGTCATCACCGAGCTCGAAGGGGACTGCGTCACCCTGCGGTATGACCTCGAAGAAGATGACGAGCTGTTCATCTGGGAGGAGATCGTCCGCGTCGAGTCGATCGCGGCGGTGAGCACCCGCCTGGCCTTCTTCAGCCGCTCGGCGGCCTCCGACGAACTCGAGGTGGCGGAACAGGAGGACTGTCCGGAGGCCGAACGCATCGAGCCCCGTCCCTGACGGTGATCAGTGGGCGGTGCCGTTGCCGTCGTAGGCGTCGGTGTCGTAGTAGCCACCGCTGGTGCCGAAGAACAGCAGGCTCAGGCTGAAGAGGCCGGCCAGAACAGGCAGAAGCTGGGCGAGGGTCATCGGGTCGGGGCGGCCGTGTCCCCATTCTGATGTCTCCTGGCCGTTTGTCGTCAGCGCAGGTCTGACGGTGTCCACGGGCAAGGCTGCGGCGGCCAGCAGACCATGGTCTCAGTGCATGGTCAGAACTCAGATGCCCACCCAGGGGCTGGCGATGGCCGGCGCAGACGACTTCCCGTCCGGGTTTTTCCACCGTCCGGCCGAGGTGGTCGCCCCCGAGCTGATCGGTTGCCTGCTGCTGAAACCCCGACCCCATGGTGGACCGCTCTGGGGCGTGGTGGTGGAAACCGAGGCGTATGACCAGGCGGACCCGGCCTGCCACGGCCATCGCCGCCGCAGCCCCAGCAACGACACCCTGTTTGGTGAGCCTGGGCGGTTTTACGTCTATGTGAGCTATGGCATTCACCACTGCGTCAATGTCGTCACCGACCGCGATGGCTGGGCCAGTGGGGTGCTGCTGCGGGCCCTGGCCCTGCCAGCCGAACCCGAGCGGGTGGCGGCCGGGCCCGGCCTGCTGGCCCGCCGTTTCGGCATGGACCGCCGCCACGATGGAACCTCTGTGCAGGCGACCGCCGGCGGGCCCTGGCTTGGGCCAAGGCCGGAGGCCTTCGCCCGGGCCCTGGCCGACCGTCAGCTGAACCTGGTGGTCGACCGCCGCATCGGAGTCCGGGAGGAGCAGCCACGGCTCTGGCGCTGGTACCTGCGCCAGAGCCGTGCCGTGAGCCGCCTCCGGCCGGGGGAGCGGCGGCCGCCGCTGGCGTCGGGATGGCGCCCGGATGGGCTCTTGCCAGAGTGGGGCCGGGCCGCTGGGCCGACCTCCGCCTGACCTCCACCGTGTCCCGTCGCCCCTGGTCCCACCGTCATGTGCTCGACCTGGCGGCCTTCTCGCGGGATGACTACGCGACCGTGCTGGACCTGGCCGGCCGGTTCGCGGCACTGCCCAGCACCGGTCAGCGCCGTCTGCCGGCCCTGCAGGGCCGGTTGGTCACGACCCTGTTCTTCGAGCCCAGCACCCGAACCCGCAGCAGCTTCGAACTGGCCGCCCGGCGGCTGTCGGCCGATGTGCAGAGTTTCTCGCCCGCCACCAGTGCCCTGGTCAAGGGTGAAAGTCTGCTGGACACGGCCCTCACCTACGTGGCGATGGGCTCGGACCTGCTGGTGGTGCGCCATGCCTGTGCCCAGGTGCCGGCGGCCCTGGCCGCCACCCTCGAGCGCCGGGGCCAGCGGGTTGCGGTGCTCAATGCGGGGGATGGCCTGCACAGCCATCCCAGCCAGGGATTGCTGGATCTGTTCACCCTGGCGCGGCATTTCGCCGGTGGCGATCCGCCCACCCCCGAGGTGCTGGCGGGTCGCCGCATCGTGATCGTGGGCGATGTGCTGCATTCGCGCGTGGCCCGCTCCAACCTCTGGGCCCTCACCGCCTGCGGTGCCGATGTGGTGCTGTGCGGGCCGCCATCGTTGCTGCCGCAGGCCTTTGCCGAGTTCGTTGCCGCTCCGCCACCGGGCCAGCCGCTGGATCCGGTGGCCCGGCGGGGTCGGGTGCAGGTCGAGCGGTCCCTGGAGCGGGCCCTGCCCGGGGCCGATGCCGTCATGGCCCTGCGCCTGCAGAAGGAGCGCATGCGCCAGAACCTGATCACCAGTCTGGATGCCTACCACCGCCAGTTCGGCCTCAGCCACGAGCGGCTCGACCTGTGTGGTGCGGCCGTGCCGCTGCTGCACCCGGGGCCGGTCAACCGGGGGGTGGAGCTCAGCGGCCCTCTGCTCGACGATGGCTCCCGCAGCCTGGTGGAGGAACAGGTGCGCAACGGCATTCCGATGCGGATGGCCTTGCTGTACCTGCTGGCCGCCAGCGAGGACGGACCGGCCTAGACGCTGGCCTTGAAGCCTTCGAGCAGCAATCCGTAGGTGACGCCCATCCGGGCCATGTCCAGCAGATCAAGGGCCAGACGCTCTGACCCGACCCGCCGCAGCAGCGGCCGTCGCAGTCGGATCGCCATCTCGAACACCAGCACGCAGACGAGCGCCGCCAGGGGATCAAAGGCATCAACGGCCCCCGCCAGGGCCCCCAGGGATGTGCCGCTGACGAAGCCGGCCAGCAGCACGATCAGCAGGAGAGAAGACCGCCGCCAGGGATTGGTGGCCCAGGCGGTGAGCTGTTGGAACGCCAGGGCTCCGCGGCGGCGCAGGCGGGTGTTCTGCATGGGCGAGTCGCGTGGGAATCGGTGCGCGATCTGACCACTCGTTTTTCGCCTGGGGAGGGAAATCGGAGAGGCTCCTGCACTCTGCCGCCCGATCCATGCTTCCGCTGCCCCCGGGGGACCTGCCCGCACCCCCCCCTGCCCTGATGCGGATCGTGGAGGCCGAGGCCTACCTGGCCTTCCAGCCCACCGGCCGCCGCGACGGCCATGGCAATCGGCTGTGGGATCTTGAGCTCTGGCAGCAGGGGCAGATGCTGAAGCGCTGGCCCTCGGTGACGGGCAGTCCCGAGGCCGAGCGGGCCGATCGTTTCAACCACCCCGGCAACCAGGCGCCTCTGCCTCCGGGGGCTTACAGCATCGGAGATCCGATCCGTCTCGGCCCCGGCGATCCCCTGGAGATCGGCCGCAGCTGGTTCATCCCGGTTGAACCCATCTTTGCCACCGCCCGGGGCCATTTCGGCATTCACCAGGACGTGAGTCAGGACGGCACCGGAGGCTGCATCGGCCTGGCGAACCGCCGGCTCACCGAGGACGTGACGGCATGGGTGAAGGCCTCCGGGGCCCGCTGGCTCTGGGTGCGGGGCTGAGGCCCGGTGACGCCGGGTGGGGTTTCCCCTCAGGCGTCGACTTCCTTGGCCTTGCGTGGGGTCTTGCCTTCCAGCAGCTCCAGCAGGGCCTCCATCTGGGCCATCACCCCGCGCACCTCACCGGCTTCCGGCAACAGGCCGTCGTCCATCACCCCCTGGTGCATCTCGCGCAGCTCCTGGCGGATGTAGCGGAGGTGGCTGACCACCTGTTCGCGCTTCGACTGCGACATCTGTATGGGTTGATGAACCTCCCCCTTTGTACCCCATCGAGGGCCCCCTCCGGCGTCTAGGCTCCCCCGCCTTCATCCGGCGGCAGGGCAATGGCGCTGCAACAGCTGGGCCGCAAGGGTGAAGGGCCGTTCCGGCAACCAGTCGCCGTCCTCGCCAGCCGGCGCCGGCAACACCGGCGGCACCGCTTCAGCCCGGGGATCCAGTCCCGGTGCCAGCGGCAGGGGCTGGCTCACCCGCCGCAGCCGTCGCCCGCGGCAGTCGAGCTCATAGGCCACCCGCCAGCGCTCCGGACCCGCCAGGCTTTCGCGCACTGTCCACACCAGCCCGGGCGGGGCCTCCAGGGGTGGTTCGAGCGCCAGCACGCGGTCGTTGTCGCCGTCGAGCAGCACGGAACCCGGCAGGCCTGCCAGGGCCACAGCGGCAAGGCCGAACCAGAGGGGAATGCTCACGTCGGAGCCTGGCTGCAGGGGCGATGGAGAATAGGGGACTCGAACCCCTGACCTCTGCGGTGCGATCGCAGCGCTCTACCAGCTGAGCTAATTCCCCGCTGCCGCCGACCGCCGCCGGCGGGCATGGACCGATCCTGACCATCCCCCCAGGGGCGTGGCAAGGTGGAATCCGAACCCTATCACCGTGGCACGTCGCCCCAGCGTCACCATGAGCGATCCCGTCACCATCCAGCCCGAGCTGCTCGACCAGCAGACCGAGGAGAGTGTGCGCGACCTGGCCCGACGCCTGGAGAACGAAGACTATGACTCCGTCTTCGACAGCCTGGCCGACTGGCACCTGATGCGGGCGATCGCCATCCACCGGCCTGAGCTGGCCCGGCCCTGGGTGCATCTCGTCGACCAGGAACCCTTCGACGAGGACTGACGGGTGCCCGGGCCCTCCACCGCCATCCCCGGCGACGCTCTCCACGGCCGTCGCATTCTCCTGGCGGTCACGGGCAGCATCGCCGCCGTCAAGGCTCCGGCCCTGGTCACGGGCCTCCAGTCCCGCGGGGCCGAGGTCCGCTGTCTGCTCACGCCCAGCGCTGAGCGGCTCGTCAGTCCGGTGGCCCTGGCGTCCCTCTCCCGCCATCCCTGTGCCCTCGACAGTGACCAGTGGCACCACGGGCAGGCCCGCCCCCTGCACATCGACCTGGCCGAATGGCCAGACCTGATGCTGCTGGCCCCCCTCAGCGCCGCCACCCTCGCCCGCCTGGTCCATGGCCAGGCGGACCAGCTGCTGGCGGCCACCCTCCTGGCCCGTCCCTCCCGCTGTCCGTTGGTGGCCGCCGCCGCCATGAACACCGACATGTGGCTGGCCCCGGCGGTGCAGCGCAACTGGGCCCTGCTCCACGACGAGCCCGGCGTGCTGGCCCTGCCCCCGGCCGCCGCCGGTCTGCTGGCCTGCGACCGGATCGGCCCCGGACGGATGGTGGAACCGGCCCTGCTGGAGCTGGTGGCGGCTTCGGTGCTGCAGCGTGGTGTCGGTTGCGATCTGGTCGGCCGCTCCCTGGTGGTCACGGCCGGACCCACCCGCGAGGCGATCGATCCGGCGCGGTTCCTGTCCAATCCCTCCAGCGGAAGGATGGGGGTGCTGCTGGCCCAGGCCGCCCGCCTGCGCGGGGCGCGGGTGGTGCTGCTCCATGGTCCCCTGCAGGTGGACCGGGCCTGGCTGGAGGGGCTGGAGTGCCACGCCATCGTCAGT
>CAMASU010000049.1 GCA_945861105.1 Synechococcus sp. UW140 | reverse complement strand
TCCGGGCCGAGGTGGCCGCGGTGGAAGACGGCCGTTCCGACCCGCAGGACAACCCCCTCAAGCGGGCCCCCCACACCCTGGCAGCCCTGACGGCCGAGACCTGGGATCGGGCCTACAGCCGACGCCAGGCGGCCTTCCCCGGCACCGGTGGGGACGACCGCAAGCTGTGGCCGGCGGTGGCCCGCATCGACAATGCCTACGGCGACCGCCACCTGGTCTGCACCTGCCCCAGTGTCGAGGAGCTGGCCGCGATCCCGGCGCCGCAGCCCCCCGCCCTGGCGGCCTGAGGGGGGCAGGCAGCCTTATCCCGGGGCCAGTTGAAATTCAAGGATTTCTTCTTGTCATGGGACTAGCCTGTCGTGCATCATCTGAGGCAACTCAGGCGGAACCCGCAGCCTTGCTGCACCTCCCTCTCGTTGCCTGACCCCTCCATGCCCAGCGACGATCGCCCCGGCCTCACGAGCGTGCCCAGCACCGCTCCCGATCTGCCGTTCCAGCATCTTCTGGCCCGCGGTGAGACCGTGAGCATCGATGGCACCAACGTGGTGCGGGTTCCTTTCGGTGTCCGCCGCTCCCGCCGCGATCGCCCAGCCCGCCCCGACACCTGGGCGACCCTGGTTCTTCCCCTCCAGCGTCCCGACCCGACCCCGCCCCCTCAGGCGGCCTGACGGAAGTTCTCGGCTTCAGGTTCCAGCCGCCAGTCGACCAGGGCCTTGACATCAGTAAGCGAGCAGGCGGGTGCCCTGAAGGGCAACACCGTCATCGGGCTGCGTTCGGGCCGCACCAGCCAGCCCAGGTCTCCCTGGCGCAGCAGAACAAATCCTCGATACCTCACTGTGACCGGATCAAGAGCCACCGGGGCTGATCTGATGCTCTGCCCATTGGAGCGCCTCCGCCGGCACCCTGCACGACACTGATGCGTTCAGTGACGAAACGCGATCAATAGCTGGCGCCGGTGCGGCGATGGTGAACGGCCGTCTGTCCCTGGTCATCGAGCAGGCCGCCGGCGGCCACTTCGGCGTAGAGCACCCAGTGATCGCCGCATTCCATGCGCTGCACCACCGTGGCCTCCAGCCAGGCCAGGGCATCGGGCAGCACGGGCTGGCCGCCGGGGCTGCGTTGCAGATCAAGCCCGGCGAAACGGTCGCTGCCGGGCGAAAAGGGCTGCAGAAACTGCTTCATCGGTCCCAGTTCGCGGCCTGCTGCCAGCACGTTGAGGGCGAAACGATCGCCCACGTGCAGCAGGCCCTCCACCGCCCGGTCGCGGGCCACCGCCACCGACACCGCCGGTGGCTGGAAGCCCGCCTGGCTCACCCAGCTGGCCACCATCGCTCCTTCGAGGGCGGTCTCACCATCGCCACGGCGGGCGGTGAGCACACACAGGGAGCCGATCACCCGCCCGAGGGCCCGCACGGCGGGATCGCTGCGGCTTTCGTTCAGACCTCCTCCGCGGTTGCCCTGCCGTCGTTGCCGCTGCCGCAGCTGGCGGGCCAGGGCGGTGCCGGTTTCTTCGCACTGGCGCAGGGTGGCCGGATCGGGGCTGAACTTGACCCGGATCGGGGCGAAGGCCATGGAGAAGCCCCCATCGGTGAGCTTCGACTCGAGCAGATCGAGCGCCTCGCCACTCCAGCCGTAACTGCCAAACACCCCCACCGGTTTGTCGCGGTCGCCCTCGGCCAGCACGGTGCCCAGGGCCGACACGATCGGTGTCGGGGCATGGCCCCCCAGGGTCGGGGAGCCGATCAGCAGGGCCTCGCAGGAGCGAATGGCGGCGATGAGCTGATCGGCTTCGGCGAATTCGCAGTTGATGCTGGTGACCCGCACCCCGGCGCGGGCAATGCCCTGGGCAATGGCATCGGCAATGGCGGCCGTGTTGCCGTAGGCGCTGGCATACAGCAGGGCCACCGACTGGGCTGCCCGTTGCTGCCCCTCGCCCCAGCGACGGTAGTCGGCCAGCAGGCTGCGCCAGCTTTCGCTCACCATCGGTCCGTGCAGGGGCAGCAGGCTGCGGATCGGCAGGCTTTCGAGCCGGTCCACCACCGCCTCCACCTGGCTGGCCATGGGCGCCATCAGGCAGTCGTAGTAGTAGCGCCGGTCTTCCTCGGTGCTGCTGCGGTTGGCCTCCGCCAGAGCCGGTGTGCACACGTGCGCCGAGAAGAAGCGGCCGCTCAACAGCAAGCCGCTGGCGGTGTCGAAGGCCGCCAGGGCCGCCGGCCAGCGGGGGGTGGGGGTGGGCAGCAGGCGCAGCTCGCCGCCATGCCAGGGCCGACTTTCTTCTGTCTTCACCACCTGCAGCGGGGGCAGGGGCGGTGGGGGTGGCCCCTCGTCCCCGGGGCGGCGTCGCTCCCACAGATCCTGCAGCAGTCGCCCGCCGGCATTGGAGACCACCAGCTGCACCTGGGGCCAGGGCCCCAGCAGCCGCTGCAGCAGCCCCACCCGGTTGGGGTTCACATCGCCCACCACCACCTGCAGCGGAGCCCCCGCGGGCAGCAGGGTGGCGAGGGCTTCAAGGAACGGACCGGCGAAGGTGTCGCCCGGGGGGTGCACCAGCAGGGCCGGTGATCCCGGAAACAGCACGCAGTTGCTGCAGGTGCCGCGCTCGAGGGCGTATTCGACTTCAAAGCGCAGCCGCCGTGGGCTGAGGCCCCGCAGGCAGTGGCTGCCATCCTCCAGGGGCAGGACCACCACCGAACGGTCGTCGCCGGTGGAGCCGGTGCTGCTGGCCATGGTCGAACGCTCGGTCGGGGGGATCAGTAGTGGTTGCCCACCTTGCGATGGTGGGTGGCGGTGCGCCCATCGGCGTCGGCGACGTTGCCGTTCTCAACTTCGGCGTAGATCAGCCAGTGGTCGCCGCCTTCGAGCCGCTGCAGCACCCGGCAGTCGAGGTAAGCCAGGGCTTCGGCCAGCACGGGGCCGCCCCGGGCCACCTCGGCGAGGGTGGCGACGCCGGCGAAGCGGTCGGCGCCGGGGGGGAAGCGGCGCAGGAAGTGGCGCAGCAACTGCTGGTGGTTGCCTTCGGCCAGCACGTTGAGCACAAACCGGTCGCCCACCTGCATCAGCGATTCGATGGCCCGGTCGCGGGCGACGGCCACCGTCAGCCCCGGCGGAGCGAAGCTGGCCTGGCTCACCCAGCTGGCCACCATGGCGCCGCTGCGGGCGGCCTCTCCATCGCCCTGGCGGGCCGTGACGATGTAGAGGCCGCCACTCAGGCGTCCCAGGGCCTTGTCGAGGTCAGCATCGAGGGCCTTCATCGCAGCGATCGCCTTGTCGCGCAGCAGCAGCTGACCCAGGTCGGTGCCGGCCTCTTCGCACTGTTGGAAGGCGGTGGCATCGGGCACCGTGCGGATGCGCAGGGGTGGAAAGGCCTCGGTGTGGCCCAGATCACGCAGCTGCTGGCCGATGGCGTCGATGGGTTCGTCGTTGCCGCCGTAGGCGTCGTAGAGGCCCACCGGCTGGCTGGGGCGCAGGGCCGCCAGCACGGTGCCCCAGGCGGCCCGCAGGTCGCCATCGGGCCGGGCCGGCATGGTGGGCAGCACCACGGCGCCGGCCTCGCCGATCAGGGCCGTCAATTCCTGGGGGTCGGTGCCCCGCAGGTCGACCAGCTGCACCGGCAGGTCGGTCTTGCCGATGCCGCGGGCAATGGCCTGGCTCAGCCGGTCGCAGAAGCCGTACTGGCTCAGGTAGGCCACCGCCGCGTAGCGATCGCCTTTGCTGCGATCGCGGCTCCAGGTGCCGTAGTCGTCCAGCCACAGGCCCAGGTGGTGGCGCAGCAGCGGCCCATGGCCCGTGGCGATCGTGCTGACCGCCGGCAGGGCCTCCAGGCGTTTGAGGGCCTGCAGCACACTGCGGGCGTTGGGGCCCATCAGGCAGTCGTAGTAGAAGCGGAAGTCCGGGGCGATGGCTCCGGGGTCGCTGTCGAACACCTCATCGCTGCAGTAGTGCAGCCCGAAGGCATCGCAGCTGTAAAGCACCCCGGTGCCGTGGTCGTAGCTGAAGATCGTGTCGGGCCAGTGCAGGTTCGGAGCACTCACGAACTCAAGCCGGTGCTGGGTGTCGCTGCCGGCGGCGCAACCCAGATCCAGGCTGTCGCCGCTTTTCACCGCCCGGCTGCGGAACGGCCGGTGCACCTGATGTTCGAGGTAGTTGATCGCCACCTTCGAGGCCACCACCTCCAGGTCGGGGTTGAGCTCCAGCAGGTCGGCCACCAGCCCGGAATGGTCGGGCTCGGTGTGCGACACCACCAGATGGTCGATGTGGCTTGGGTCGATCAGCGCCTGGAGCTGGGGCAGCCAGCTGTCCCGGAACTTGGCGTGGCTGGTGTCGACCAGGGCCGTGCGTTCACCGCGGATCAGAAAGGCGTTGTAGGTGGTGCCGTTGCGGAGGCCGAATTCGATGTCGAACCGGCTCCGATCCCAGTCCTGGGAGCGCAGCGTGGTGGTGTCGGCAGCGATCGCCGCTGTCTGCAGGCTCAGCCGCGGCGGGGCCGACGGGGACGCGACGGGGGACATGACAACACCGGCGGCGACAGAGGAAATCTAGGGGCCACCGCCGGGGTGACGGGTCAGAGCAGGCCTGAGGTCTGCAGGGCCTCGATCCAGCGGTCCGCCATCACCCCGTATCCCTGGGCCGTGGGATGGATGCCGCCCGCATCCAGCAGCCCTTCGAGAGGGGTGGTCAGATTCACCGGCAGCACCGACATCCGCGGGGTCGACAGCGATGGTGCCGCTTCGGTGATCCAGCTGTTGAGGGCAAGGGCATCGGCCGCCACCCTCGCGGTCTGGGTGGGTGGGCGAAGTGCGGGCAGGGTTCCGATCAGCACCGTCAATGGGGCTGTGCCAGGGATGATCAACCGATCCAGGGTCTGCAGCAGGTTGCCGAGGGCCGCAGGGGTGGCGGCGGCCGTGGAGGCATTGAGAAGGTCGTTGGTCCCGATCAGCAGCAGCACAGCCTTCGGATCTCCGGCGCGGCCGGCCTCCCGCAGGCTGGCCATGGCCGCCGGCAGCTGGGCAGTGAGGCCGGCCACGGTCAGCCCGGGCACGCCCCAGTGGTCAGGATCGGGGCTGGGGTCGGCGGCGAGCAGCTGCTGCTTTCGCCCCACAAGATCCAACGGGCGACCGAGGTTCTGCCCCTGCTGCTGCAGGCCAGCCCGATAACCCCCTGGCACCGTGCCGCCGTCGGTCAGTGAATCCCCCAGCGGAAGCAGTCTCAGCACAGGCCCTGAGGGCGGCGGGCTGGCCAGGGTGCAGGTCGGCCCGTACGTCATCTGGCCCGTGTTGCCCGCCAGATCCACCACCCTGGCCCGCAGCTGCAGCTGGCGATTCAGGGTGGTCGCGAGGGTCAGCGGCAGGCTCCACAGGCCCGTCAGCGGATCTGCCATCGCTGTGCCCAGGGCGCGCGCGCCGTCAAGCACCTCCACCACCTCGCCAGGGGCAGCTGGTCCCGGGAGCGTGCCGACCACCACGGGTGTGAAATCGTCACTGGTGCCACCGGCGGCCATCGGACCCGTGACAGGCCCGCTGTCATCCAGCAACGCGGTGATCGTCGGCACGATCCCAGGGGCCAGGCTGTCAACCAGAAGGGGGTAATCGGCGGACAGGGCCCCGGCATTGCCCGCCGCATCCACCACCCGGGCCCGCAGGGTCAGCGCCGCCACGCTCGCCGGCACGGTGGCCGTGAATCCCCAGCTGCGGCGGTCGGGGCCGAGAACCGCGTTGCCCAGGAGCGTGTCGCCGTTCAGGACCTGCACCACTTCACCGGCCCCTGCGGGGGCGGTCAGGCTCCCCAGGATCCTCGGGGTGCGGTCACTGATCCAGTCGCCCGGCATGGCCGCCCCCTGGCGGGCACCGTGGTCGTCCAACACGGTGGTGATCGCCGTGGTCATTGCCGGAGCCACGGTGTCGACCAGCAGCCGGCGGGCGGCGGATGCGCGGCCGGCATTGCCCGCGGCATCCACCACCCTGGCGGTGAGGTTGATGGTGGTGCCCGGACCCTTCGGCAGCTGCAGGGGCAGCGACCAGCGGTTGCCAGCGCCCAGGCTGGCCACAGTGCCGATCACAATCCCGTTGGCCATCACCTCGATGGTTTCGCCACTGGCCAGGGGGCCCGAGAGCGTTCCCTGCAGCAGTGGTGTGTCGTCATCGCTCGCGGCTCCCTGGGTCAGGGGGCCCTGCCGCGACCCCTGGTCATCGATCAAGGCCGTCAGGGAGGGCACGGTGGTGGGGGCCGTGCTGTCGAGGAATGCCTGGAAGGCCAGCGAAGCAGGGCCCGCATTGCCGGCACCGTCGACCAGTTGCAGCTGAACCGTCACCGGGCCATCCGGACCCTTCAGGACAGGCTGAATGGACCAATCGATGCCGCCGGGCCCGATCCGGGCATTGCCCATGGTCTGACCGTTGACCTTCAGCATCAGCTGCTCCGTTGGACCAGGCGCCGCCGCCAGGGTCCCCTGCAGCAGAGGGGTACGGTCACTGAACCAGCCCAGGGCAGGGACCAGACCCTGAAGGTTGCCGTGGTCATCGCGGAGGCTGCTGACGACCGGGATGGTTCCGGGACTCTGGCGGTCCAGGGTCACGGTCAGCGGCACTGAGACCGGGGACACCAGACCCGAACGATCGATCTGCCTCGCCAGCAGCGACCACCCCCCGTCAACCGGCAGCACGAGACCGCCGCCACTGCCATCGGCCCAGCGGCGGCCGCCGTCGGCGGACCATTGCCAGAGGCTCCCTGCCTCCAGGCCTGTGATCTGAACCCCTGGCTCCTGGGTGAGCCCGTCCGTGGCTGAGCTGCCGCTGTCCTTCTGCAGTTGCAGCCTCGGTGGCGGTGGTGGGCTCGTGTCCACCGCCGCCACCGAGTTCGGCAGCGGGGCCCCCATGGTGTCGACCTGAGTGTGGCTCGTGGGACCGCGGTTGCCCAGGTTCGACAGTGGCGTCACGCTCAAGCACGCCGACGCACCTTGTGGGGTGCTCTGGATGTACTGGCGGAACTGCAGTTCGAGCAGACCGTCGAGGGGAGCCCTCACGACCACCGCCACCCCTTCGGATTGGGCCAGCCGATCGACGGCGGAAGGGGTGATCGACGGCAGCAGCAGCACAACGGTGCGACCTGCGCTCCTCAGCAGGCTGAGCCTGGCCCTGATCGCTTCCCACCGGGGGGTGCCTGCAGCCAGGTCGGCAGCGCCCTCCTCGGCCACGCTCACGACTGTCAGGGGGCCGACGTCGTTCTGCTGGTCGCCTGCCAACGCACCGATCCAGGGGGTGCGTTGCAGCAGCGGCACCTCCTCCGCCCCCGACAGCACCGAGGGCGAAGCAGCAAGCAGCACCTGCGGCTGCAGTTGCTCAGCCAGGTCAGCCAGGGATGGGCTGAGGGCTGAGGGGCTGGCGGGCAGGGCCACCAATCGCCAGAGTTCGCGGCTGCTGGCAGTGGGAAGGGTGCGGAACCCTCCTTCCAGGGTTTCCCCTGCAGCCTCCAACCGGTAGCTGTAGCGCTGACCGGCATCCAGTCCCGTCAGGGTGAGGGGTGCGCCGCCGCCGAGGGGCAGGGTCAGGGGCAGGCCGCCGCCGCCGGCCCCGGCCCAGAGGGTGAGGCTTCCGGCGAGGGGGCTGCCTGGTGTCAGCTCGATCCCGTCGGGCCGCGGGTCTGTGAGCCTGGGTCGCCACGGGCCTGTCGCCCTGAGGGTTGTGCGCTCGACGAACAGGTCGTAGGTGCCTGGGGCCTCGTTGGGTCGCCCCTCCAGGTTCCCCTCGGTCATGCCGGCGATGATCACATCACCGGCGGCCAGGCTCAGCAGGGCATTGGCAGAATCGTTGCCCGCCGTTCCATGGAGCCGGCTGCCCAGGTGGCGCCCGTCAGCGGAGAACAGGGCCACGTAGCCATCGAAGCCCCCCTGGTTGGCGAGGCCCTGCAGATCGCCTTCCGTGCGACCACTGACGAGGATGTCGCCCCCTGGGGTGAGTGCCAGGCTGCGGCCATAGTCGTAGGCACTAGAGCCGAAGCGGCGCAGCCAGCGAAGGCTGCCATCGGGACTGAATCGGGCCAGGTATGCATCCGCGGGGTCGCCCCCCGCAGGGCTCCAGTCGCGGCCGGCCATGCGACCGGTGACGAGGATGTCGCCGTCGGGTGTCACCAGCACGCCGTAGCCGTGGTCCGTGCCGTTGGTGGCGATCGACCGGGCCCAGACCAGAGTTCCTGCGGCGTCGAAGCGCAGCACGAAGGCATCCTCGAGACCGCGGTTCGGCAGACCTGCCAGCAGCCCATCGCTGTGCCCGACCACCACCAGTCCGCCATCGGCGGTGGTCGCCATGGCCGAGGGACGGTCCTGGCCGCTTCCCCCCAGCTGGCGGCTCCACAGCAGGCTTCCGTCGGGACTGAAGGACTGGATCAGCAGATCCATGCCGCCGGCATTGGCCGCGCTGACCGTGCCATCGGTCCAGCCCGCCACCAGCACGGATCCCGATGGCGTGGTGCCCACACCCGCCAGCTGTTCCAGTCTCGGGCTGCCGATCCAGGCGTGCCAGAGGCCACTGCCGTCAGGGTTGAGGCGAGTCAGCACACCATCACTCAGGCCTGGGCGCAGCCCTGGGGTTGTGACGCCCTTGTCAAAACCGGCTGTGTAGATCGCCCCGCCGGGGCCCAGGGCCAGGCCAAAGGCCTGTTGATCCGACCCTGGAATGACCCCGTCGGCATAGGGGCGGATCCAGTCGACTGTTCCCGATGGCAGCAGGCGAACCAGAAAGGGCCGGGCCGAGGCGGCGATCGAAAAGCCCAGCAGCAGGATGCCCCCGGCAGGATCTTCGGCCAGGCCTGTGACCCACTCCCGGGCGCCGAGCCCAAGGGGAAGCCACCAGTGGCGGCGGCTGTGCATGCCTGAGACCTGACGGTGTCCTCAGGATGCCGAGGGTCGCTTCAGGCTGCCAGGGCCAGAGGGGCAGCCCCCCGCAGGGCCAGCCCGTCGATCTGGGGCACGAGGGCCATCACCAGGTCGCGCATCTGCACAAGGGTGTCATCGCTGCCGTCCATGCCGTGCCAGCGCAGGCGGGTGAGCAGTTCGAGGCCGCCGCACTCCCGATCGGGCTGCAGGGTGGCATCGATGCAGAGCAGGCCGTCGATGTCGGGATGGCTGGACCGCAGGGCCACGTACACCGGACCGTTGTCGATGATCTCGACCCGGTGGCCCTGGCGGCCCAGGCCCTTGCGCAGGGTCTGCAGCCAGACCCCCAGACCCGGGGCGGAACCGGTGCTGAGGCGGACGAGTTCCATGCGTGATGGTGCAACTCAATGGGCTGAGCCTCAGGCGTCGCAGGCTGATCTGTCTGTGCCGCCGGCGACGTCCCGCTGGTCAGGGCTCCCACCACCAGTCGCTGAAGCAGGCGGCCTGGCCGTGGTAGCGGCGTTCGGCATCGATCAGGCTCCACAGCCGCGCACCACGGATCTGAAAGCGCCGGCCGCTGCTGGCCACCCGTTCGCCGCCATAGCCGCTGATGGCCTGCCGGCGGCGGGCCAGGTCGAGGGCCTGCTGGCGCTGGAGCCGGTCCCGCTGGCGGGCGCTGAACCGCGATGGCAGGCCCACCATCGCCGACCACGACCGCTCGAACAGGGTGAGGGCGGCCCGGTTGGCATAGGTGAAGACAGGATCGCTGCCACCGTCA
>CAMASU010000048.1 GCA_945861105.1 Synechococcus sp. UW140 | reverse complement strand
AACAGGGCTACCCGGTGACGGTGCTCAGCTTCCACGACAGCCCCCGCCGCGCCCACTCGGTGGCGGCCCAGGGGGGCATCAATGCCGCCCGCGCCCTCGCCCCGGATGGCGACAGCGTCAATCGGCTGTTTGCCGACACCCTGCGCGGCGGTGACTTCCGTGCCCGGGAGGCCGGCTGCCGTCGCCTCGCGGAGATCAGCGCGGCGATCATTGACCAGTGCGTGGCCCAGGGGGTCCCCTTCGCCCGGGAGTACGGCGGCACCCTTGCCACCCGCAGCTTCGGGGGGGCCCAGGTGAGCCGCACGTTCTATGCCCGCGGTCAGACCGGCCAGCAGCTGCTTTATGGCGCCTATCAGGCACTGATGCGCCAGGTGGAGGCCGGTCGGGTGCGCCTGCTGTGCAGGCGCGACATGCTGGAGCTGATCACCATCGACGGCGTCGCCCGCGGTGTGGTGTGTCGCAACCTGCTATCTGGTGCCCTGGAGGTGCATCTGGCCCAGGCGGTGCTGCTGGCCAGCGGCGGCTACAGCAACGTTTATTTCCTGTCGACCAACGCGCTCAAGTCGAATGCCAGTGCGATCTGGCAGGCCCACCGGCGTGGCGCCCTGTTCGCCAATCCGTGCTTCACCCAGATCCATCCCACCTGCATTCCCAGCGGCGACCCGCACCAGAGCAAGCTGACGCTGATGAGCGAGAGCCTGCGCAATGACGGCCGGGTGTGGCTGCCGGCGCTGGCCGGCGATGAGCGCCCGCCCGGGGAGATTCCGGACCACGAGCGGGATTACTTTCTGGAACGGCAGTATCCCGCCTACGGAAACATGGTGCCGCGGGATGTGGCCTCGCGGCGGGCCCGTGAGCTCTGCCAGGCCGGCCACGGGGTCGGCCCCGGACGGCAGTCGGTGTACCTCGATCTGCGCGATGCCATCGCCCGTGAAGGGCGCGGGCCCATCGCGGCCCGCTACGGGAATCTGCTCGACATGTATGAGCGCATCAGCGGTGATGACCCCTACACCACGCCCCTGCGCATCTACCCGGCTCCCCACTACACGA
This sequence comes from Synechococcus sp. UW140, assembly GCA_945861105.1. GTDB lineage: Bacteria > Cyanobacteriota > Cyanobacteriia > PCC-6307 > Cyanobiaceae > CAIQIA01. The sequence continues at coordinate 8,622 of CAMASU010000048.1, read as the reverse complement.
TGGGGGGGCTCTGGGTCGATTACCGCCTGATGAGTTCCATCCCCGGACTGTTTGTGCTGGGTGAGGCCAACTTTTCGGACCATGGCGCCAATCGGCTGGGTGCCAGTGCGCTGATGCAGGGCCTGGCTGATGGCTACTTCATCGCGCCGGCCACGGTGCCCGCCTGGCTGGCCGGCCATGGGGCCCCACCCCTCAGCCAGGACCATCCGGCGTGCCGCGAGGCCGTGGAGCGGGTGCGCCTGCGCCTGGCCGGGTTGCTGGCCAACGGCGGCGGGCGGCCGGTGGATGGGTTCCATCGCCGGCTGGGCCGGCTGATGATCGACCATTGCGGCATCAGCCGCCAGGCCGCTGGCCTGCGGGCCGGCCTGGCGGCGGTGGCCGACCTTGAGCAGCAGTTTCTGGCCGAGGTGCGGGTGCCCGGGGAGGCCAGCGGCCCCAACCCCGAGCTGGAGAAGGCCCTGCGGGTGGCTGATTTCTTCGGCCTGGCGCAGGTGATGCTGCGCGACGCCCTGGCCCGGGAGGAATCGTGCGGCGCCCATTTCCGCGAGGAACACCAGACCCCCGAGGGGGAAGCCCGCCGGGATGACATGGGCTTCGCCCACATCGCCGCCTGGGAGCATGGCGGCGATGGCGGCGAGCCGATCCGGCATCAGGAACCGCTGCAGTTCACTGAGCTGCAGCCCAGCACCCGCAGCTATCGATGACCCGACTGCTGACCCTGCATCTGCGCATCTGGCGCCAGGAGGCGCCAGGCACCCCAGGGGCGTTCGAGAGCCACCGGCTGGATGGCATCTCGGCGGACCTCTCGCTGCTGGAAGCCCTGGATGTGCTCAACGAACGGCTGATCGAGGCCGGGGAGCGTCCGGTCCATTTCGACCACGATTGCCGGGAAGGCATCTGTGGCAGCTGCGGCTTTCTGGTCAATGGGCAGGCCCATGGACCCCGGCCGGCGACAACGGTCTGCCAGCTGTACCTGCGCAGCTTTGCCGACGGCGCCACCCTCACCCTGGAACCCTGGCGGGCCCAGGCATTTCCGTTGATTCAGGATCTGGTGGTCGACCGCTCGGCCTTCGATCGACTGATCGCCGCCGGCGGTTACTGCTCGGTGAACACCGGTCAGGCGCCCGAGGCCAATGCCCTGCTGGTGGGACAGGACCAGGCCGCGTCGGCGTTCGCCACCGCCACCTGCATTGGTTGTGGCGCCTGTGTGGCCAGCTGCCGCAATGCCTCGGCCTCGCTGTTCGTGGGGGCCAAGCTGGCCCACCTGGCCCAGCTGCCCCAGGGGCAGCCCGAGCGCAGCCGACGCACCCTGGCGATGCACGGGCGGATGGTGGCCGAGGGGTTTGGCAGCTGCAGCAGCAACCTCGAGTGCGAAGCGGCCTGCCCCAAGGAGGTGTCGGCCGACTGGATCAGCTGGCTTCAGCGGGAACGCAGGCGGGCCCGCCAGTCCTGAATGACCGTGCGGCGACGCAAGGTCCACAGTTCCCAGGTGAGCCACAGCCGTGTGCGCCAACGGGGACGCTGCTGGCGCAGCAGCAGGTCGTGCAGGGTCCAGGCAAACAGGTTGTCCCGCGGCTTCATGGCCAGAAAGGCCGCGTGGGTGGCGAAGGTGAGCGTCAGAAATTGCAGGCGCTTGTCGGGGTGCAGCCGTGAACGCAGCCGGCCGCGCCAGTCGCGGAAGAGGTTGCGGGAGTTCTGGTGGGACGGGTGGGTTCCTGAACGGCTCTCCCAGGCTGAGTAGGAGTTGATGCTGTTCAGGTCAACGTCCTTCCCGAGCACATGCATGGGGAAGTCGCGGGGTGCAAAGTGGTAAACAAAGTTGAGGGCTCCCTGTTCGGCGAAGACCAGGTTCTCGCGATGCTCTTCGACGCAGCGGCTGGCCGCTGCATGGATCGGGGCGTCCAGTTTGAACACACTGCCGTTGAGGTAGTCACAGGCGGGCACGTCATAGGCATTGGTGTCCTTGATGACGGAGCGGATGTTGCCATCGGCATCGCCGCCCTTGCAGACAAAGAAATTCGGCAGCGGGTCAAGGTGGTCCAGGTTATTGAGTGCGATCGTGTCAAGGTCAATCCAGACAGGTGAGACTCCGAATTCGTCTCTCAGCAATGTGTTGTAGGTGAATTTATTGAGGTTCAGATTGGCCCAGCCATCTCCCTGGTGGACGCCAACCTGAAGCGGTTCGTAGGGGCGGATGCTGACGGGAAAGGTGACTTTGGGGATGATCAGATCGTAGTTTGTATAGATGATCAGCTGCTTGATCCGCGTTTTTGTGGCGACCAGAGCATTGACAAAAATAACGGCTGCATCTGTCAGCTGCTGGGGCGAAAATTTGCCGATGTCAACACAGAATGTGTAGATGATCATGGCGCAGGGAGCGAAGGGTGCGGGCGCTGCAGGACCTGGCCGACCCTGGCTTGGTGGGGTTACTATACAGCGATTCTGAGAGCCTTCCATTGCTCTCGCTGCCCAGATCCGGGTCCTTTCTTCTGCTGGCGTCATGCGCACCCTCCACACGTTGCAGGTCGCCGACCTGATTCGCCGCTATGACGAACTGGGGGCTGACATCCGTCGGCTGGTGGGTGACACGCAAGCGGTTTCGCTGGTTGAGGACGAGAATGGCCTGCGGATGTGGCAACCGCTCATTCTTGGGGATGGGGAGTTTTACCGCCAGCTATCGGAGCGTAATCCCTGGTATTACGCGACTGCAAAGCGCGAATATGATGTGGCTGCCCAGTATTTGGGTGGTGATGAGCTGCTGGAGGTGGGCTGTGGCGAGGGCCACTTCTCGGCCTGGGTGAAGCAGGCCCGTTACACAGGGCTGGAGCTGAGTGACCATGCCGTGGCCGCTGCCCAGCGGCGGGGCCTGCAGGTGTTGCGCCAGGACTTGATGGCTTTTTCTGAACAGCATCCTGCGGCATTCGACCGGGTCTGTTCGTTTCAGGTGTTGGAACATCTGCCTGTGCCGGCTGATTATTTCAGTGCTGCCCACCGGGTTTTGCGTCCCGGTGGTCTGCTGATCACGGCCGTGCCTGCCGAAGATTCATATCTGGGCCGTCAGCATGACGACTGTCTCAATGCCCCACCGCACCATGTCAGTCGCTGGACGGATGAATGTCTCAAGCGTTACCCAGAATCCTTCGGTTTCGAGCTCTTTGACCTTGTGCATCTGCCGATGGAACAAGGCCACGCGCAGCGGCTGATTCACGCCTTTGTGTCGCGCACACTCTTGCGGCCTTCGCCTCGGCCTGTGGGGCTGCTGGAGAAACTGCAACGACGGGCTGTGGTGAGCCTGTTGCGTTCCTTGCCCGCCGATACCCCCATCCCGGACGACTTTTTCATCCCGGGACATACCGTTCTGGCGGTGCATCGTTGCGTCAGGTCTGCCGATCAGTGATATCTGATCTGCAGCAGCAGACGCTTGTTCTCCAGGGGGGGCAGGGCCTTGTGATAACAGGAGGTATCCTCCAAGAATCCTGTGCCGGCCGGGCCCTCAATCGTGAGTACATCCTCCTGGGCATAGCGACCAGCGATCTGCGCATCGCTCTTGCGGGCTGATCCGATCAACCAGGCCAGGGGCTTGCGGGTGTGGGACCCACGAACCATGACGTGGGCTCCGGAGCGCGCATCGGTGTCGGTGAGGTAAAAGTGTGCATAGCAGAAGTTGAAGTCGTGGATATCAACGTGATAATCGATGGTCTGAAACTGTTGCCGTCGCTCGTTTTCTGTGAGGTTGGAAACAAAGCTCCAGAACAAGCGGATGTCGGCCTTGGGTGGTTGATAGCCGAGGTAGCGCATGCAGGTCTGTCGCAGGGCCTGACTCTCGACAACCTTGCGGATGGCGGCACAGTCCAGCGGCTGGATGACCTCGGCCATCGCCAACCGCTGACCCTCGGCTGTCTGGCCAGATTCGATCTCCAGGAAGGGGCGATGTCCCTGAAAGCCGCTGGATTTGCAGAGGCCTTCGCGGGCAAACGTGCAGATTTCATTGACGATGGCTGCCGGCAGATCAAAGCGGAAGGCAACGGCATCACGCCGCAGCTCCTGGACCGCCTGGCTCACATCCACCTGCGGGAAGATCGGGTCGTTGATCGCGAGCTTGTTCTGCCGCCTGTCCAGGGGGTAGCGGAGGCCATTGAGACGCGAGTAGAGCCTGCGGATGGTGGCAAACCGGCCGAGGGCATAGGGCAGCAGGGCGCCGGATTGAGCGAGGCTGAGGATCCGACGGACGTTCATGCTCGAAGGGAAATCCTGCAGGAGCTTAAGGGTGGGGGCCGGTCATTCCCATTCGATCGTGCCGGGTGGTTTGCTGGTGATGTCGTACACCACCCTGTTGACACCCGAGACCTCATTGACGATTCGGTTGGAGATCCGCTCCATCAAGGGATAGGGCAGACGCGACCAGTCGGCGGTCATGCCGTCTTCGCTGCCGACGCACCTGAGCACGATCGGGTAGGCGTAGGTGCGTTTGTCGCCCATCACGCCCACGCTGCGCACCGGCAGCAGCACCGCAAACGCCTGCCAGATGTCGTGATAGAGCCCGGCATCGCGAATCTCTTCTCTGACGATCAGATCGGCATCCCTGAGAATGTCAAGCTTCTCTTCGGTGACTTCACCAAGAATGCGGATTGCCAGCCCAGGGCCCGGGAAGGGATGGCGGCGCACGATCTCATCCGGAAGACCCAGGTTGCGGCCGACCTTGCGCACTTCATCCTTGAACAGTCGGCGCAGTGGTTCGACGAGTTTGAATTGCAGGTCCTTTGGAAGTCCGCCGACGTTGTGGTGACTCTTGATCTTCACCGCCACGCGTTCGCCAGTTTTGGGGTCGATGTTTGTGCCGGCGCTTTCGATCACATCGGGATACAGAGTTCCCTGGGCGAGGTAATCGAAGGGGCCGAGGCGGCGGCTTTCTTCTTCGAACACTCGGATGAATTCGGCGCCGATGATCTTGCGCTTGTCCTCGGGGTCGGTGACGCCCGTGAGTCGCGCCAGGAATCGCTCACGGGCATTGATGTATTCGACGTGAATATGAAAACGTTGATCAAAAAACTCCATCAGGAATTCGGGCTCCCCTTTGCGCATGAAGCCCTGGTCAATGAACATGCACGTCAGCCGATCGCCGATCGCCTGGTGCAGCAGAAACGCCAGGGTTGACGAATCCACCCCGCCCGACAGGGCCAGCAGCACCCGTCGATCTCCCACCTGGTGGCGCACATCAGCGATCGCCTCTTCAATGAAGGCGGCCGTGGTCCAGTTGGGTTCGCAGGCGCAGATGTGGTACACGAAGTTGCGCAGCATGGCCATGCCGCCGCTGGAATGCACCACTTCCGGGTGAAACTGAACGCCATAGAGCCGGCGCTGATGGTCGGCCACTGCGGCGGCAGGAGTGTTGTCGGTGTGGGCCAGTCTGCTGAAGCCGGGGGGCAGCTCCACCACGGAATCGCCATGGCTCATCCACATCGTCGAGCCGTGCTCGACGTTGGTGAGCAGATCGGTCGGGTCATCGACCCAGAGCGGTGCCTTGCCGTACTCCCCCCGGCCCGCGGCCTCGACCCGTCCGCCCAGCTGCTGCACCATCAGTTGCATGCCGTAGCAGACCCCAAGCATCGGCAGCCCCAGCTCCCACAGGCCCGGATCGCAGACAGGCGCCCCCGGGTCGTAGACCGAGGCCGGCCCGCCGCTGAGGATCAGACCCCGGGGGCCGATCGCCCGGATCTCGTCCGGTGTGGTGGTGTGGCTCAGCACCAGCGAATACACCTCGGTCTCGCGCACGCGGCGGGCGATCAGCTCCGAGTACTGGGAACCGAAGTCGAGGATGACGATGGCGGGGCGACGTCCCTCGGCCCCCGGCAGGTCTGACTGCGTGACGGACATCGGCGGCGACGCAATGGCTTCACCCTACGGGGCGACCCCAGGGAACCAGGCGGCCCCGTTGGGCCCCACCGCCCAGAGCTGGCGGGAGCGGTCGAACAGGGCCACACCGGGGGTCAGCCGTTGGCCGCTGCAGCGTTCGATGTAGGCGGCGCTGCGGGCCTCGATGGTGGTCACGATGCGCCGCCGCAGGCGCTGCTCGAGGGCGGGGTCGGTGGCGGCCAGGCCGCGCAGGGCGGCATCGACCGTCGGGCTGGCGAAGAGCGTTGCGAGGGCACCGGGCGGCAGGCCTTCAAGGGCCGCCAGGGCGGTGAGCACCTCGGCGCGGCCATCGGCGAGGTGGTGGTGGGTGTGGAAGATGCCGCCGGCCAGCTTGAGCAGCTTGCCGTGGTACCCCCACAGCAGCAGCCGCTCGACCCTGGCTTCGGCGGCGGCCGCCAGCAGCGGCCCGATCCAGTTGCCGGTCTTGAGCAGCAGGTCGGGGGCCAGGCCGAACTGCGGCGCCAGATCGAGGCCGTTTTCGCCCACCACCAGCACCAGCTCGCGGCAGCCGCCGGGGGCGGCGGCCCGCTGGCGCAGCTCGTCGAGGGCCTGGCCCAGGCGGTCGGGTGAAGCGCTGGCCTGCACCCGCGCGCCGGTGCCGATCAGGGCCAGGCCGTCGACAACACCGAAGGCGGCCAGGCTGGTGCGCTGGGCGAGGTCCTGACCGTCCGGCAGGGTCACCTCCAGCTCCAGCCCGCGGTCGGGCGGCAGCAGCGGCAGCAGGTTGGCCTCCAGCAGCTCCCGGGCGTAGGCCGAGATGCAGATCGCCCCGTCCTGGGTCTGCCGGCCGACCCCGGCCCCGGCCTGCAGGCGGATGGGCCCGCCGGTGTCGCTGGGGCGGGGCCCCCAGCCGGCCCGCACCCAGACCGCCAGCCCCCGGGTGAGGTCGAGGCCGGGCCCCGGATCGCAGCGGCTGATGGCCAGCGCCTCGCCGTTGCCCAGGCGGGCGGCCTGTTCGACCGGCAACCGCCGGCGGCCGGCGGGCCGCAGCAGCTCGAGGGTCTCCTCGCGCTGGAACGGCTCGCCGCGCAGTTGACGCAGCGCGGCCACGGCCGCAACCGTCACCCACACGGGCAGGGTGTGGCCGCTGGATCCGTCCGGGTCGCCGTCGGTCAAGGGGGGAGCTGTCGGGTGGACTTTTAAGGTGAATGATCCACCAGCCGGGGGCGACCCGATCGCGGGCATGAAGGACAAGTTGCAGCTGATGATCCCCGGCCCGACACCCGTGCCGGAATCGGCCCTGGTGGCCCTGGGCCGCCATCCCATCGGCCATCGCAGTGCCGACTTCCAGAAGATCGTCGCCCGCACCACCGAGCAGCTGCAGTGGCTGCATCAGACCCGTGGCTCGGTGCTGGTGCTGGCCGGCAGCGGCACGGCAGCCATGGAGGCGGGCATCATCAACGTGCTCAGCCGCGGCGACCGGGTGCTGTGCGGCGACAACGGCAAGTTCGGCGAGCGTTGGGTGAAGGTGGCGAAGGCCTATGGCCTCGACGTGCAGACCATCCGCGCCGAATGGGGACAACCGCTGGATCCGGAGGCCTTCCGCGAAGCCCTGGAGGCTGACCGCGAGAAGGCGATCAAGGCGGTGATCATCACCCATTCCGAGACCTCCACCGGGGTGATCAACGATCTGGAGACGATCAACCGCCACGTGAAAGCCCATGGCGAGGCGCTGATCATCGTCGACGCGGTCACCAGCCTGGGGGCCACCTCGGTGCCCGTGGACGACTGGGGCCTCGACGTGGTGGGTTCGGGCAGTCAGAAGGGCTACATGATTCCCCCGGGCCTTGGATTTGTGGCCATGGGCGAACGGGCCTGGGCCGCCAGCAAGCGGTCTGACCTGCCCAAGTTCTATCTCGATCTCGCCAAGTACCGGAAAGCTGCCGAAGACAACAGCAATCCGTTCACACCGGCGGTGAATCTGTATTTCGCCCTCGAGGCCTCGATGGCGATCATGCAGGAGGAAGGTCTGCAGGCGATCTTTGCCCGCCATGACCGCCATCGCCGGGCCACCCGGGCGGCCATGGAGGCCATCGGCCTGCCCCTCTACGCCCCGGCGACCTGCAGCAGCCCTGCCATCACCGCCGTGGCCCCTGACGGACTCGATGCCGAGGCCGTGCGCAAGGTGGTGAAGAGCCGCTACGACATCCTGCTGGCGGGCGGCCAGGATCACCTCAAGGGCAAGGTGTTCCGCATCGGGCACCTCGGGTTCGTGGCTGATCGTGACGTGCTGGTGGCCGTGGCCGCCATTGAAGGGGCCCTGGTGGAACTCGGGCGTCCGCCTGTGCAGCCGGGGGCCGGCGTGGCGGCGGCGGCGGCGGTGCTTCAGGGCTGAAGCTCTGGGCGGGGCCCCTCCAACAGTGGGGGGCCTTGCTATGGTTGAGGAATGCGGGTGTAATTCAGTGGTAGAATGTCAGCTTCCCAAGCTGAACGTCGCCGGTTCGAGTCCGGTCACCCGCTTTCAGTCCAGAGTTGAGAAATCTCCAGCGATCAGCCTGCGGCCTTTCTCCCATCTGCTGGTAGAGGGCCATTAGGAATCAGGCGATGACAGGCAATGCCAGGGAATGGCAGCGACCTTCTCACACAGCTTCTCTCACGACGGCGCCATTGATTCGTGAGGCATACACCTGCGGGGGTGAATTCATGGGCCGTTGTGCCCTGGATGGTCCGGAATCACGGCTGGGGGGAGGCTGTCATCTGAATTCGTCC
>CAMASU010000047.1 GCA_945861105.1 Synechococcus sp. UW140 | reverse complement strand
GGGGCCCCCCCCGCCCGCTTCCGGGATCTGCTGGCCGGCGTGGAACCCCTGCTGCGGCAGGCTGATGTGGCGGTGGTCAACCTGGAGAGCCCGCTGGTGGCCCAACCCCGCTGGGAGCCGGGGCGGTCGCGGCCGGCGAGTTTCGATCCAGACCGTCGCACCGTGTTCGCCAGCCCGGCGGCCCTGGCGGAGGGTCTGCACCAGGCCGGAGTGGATGTCGTCGGTACCGCCAACAGTCACATTCTCGACAGGGGGCAGGACGGCCTGCGCTCGACCCTGGCGGTTCTGCAGCGCGCGGGTTACCGGGCCGGCCAGGGGCGGTTGGGGGCCGGGCTGACCGTCCAGGAGGCCTGGCGGCCCGCTCGCCTCCAGCGGAACGGGCACTCCCTGGCCGTGGTGGGCTGCACGCTGATCGGCGGGCACGTGTACCCAGACAGCCATCTCGTCTCCGCGACCCAGGCCAAGGGCGGCGCGGCGGGGTGCACCGAGGCCGCTCTCACCGCAGCCATCCGGCAGGCGCGCCGTGGTGGTGCCACGGTGGTCGCCATGCTGCACGGCGGCAACGAGTACCAACCCACAGTCACCGAGAGCATGGCCCGGCTCAGTGGGGTGGCGGTGCAGGCCGGGGCCCGGCTCGTGCTCAACCACCATCCGCATGTGCTCGGCGGTCTGCGCTGGAGATCGGGGGCCCTGGTGGCCCGCTCCCTGGGCAATCTGCTGTTTGATCAGCAGCTCTGGAGCACCTTCCCCTCCACCCTGCTGGTGGTGGATCTCCAGGACGGACGGCTGCTCCAGGCCAGTGCCGAACCCCTGATTCTTGACCGTTACGTCCCCTGGGCCATCACCGGCCGCCTCGGTGATGCGGTGGCCCGCAGGCTGGCGGGGCTGGAGCCGGGCCCCTTTGTGGTCGACGGTGGTGCCCTGGTGCTGTTGCCGGGACAGCCCAGGCTGCAGCGGCAGCTGACCCTGCGTCTGCAGCCCTGGGGGGGACAGGCGCTGATCTATCGCCTGGCGCCGGGTTGGCGGGTGGTGGCCGCTGACCCTCCGGCTGGGCTGCAGCTGGGCCATGACCGCCTCTGGGTCGGGCAGTTCGCCGATGAAGTGGTGAATGGCCGCCGCGACGATGCTCCCCTGTGGGCCCTGCAGCCACCGGCCACCCAGGTGGTCGCCGGCCAGGCGCTGCTGCTGCGCGAACCGGGCCGGCGGGGGCCGGCGGTGCTGCGGCCCCGCCATCGGCTGCCCGTGGGGGGCGGTGAAACGCTCACCCTCCTTGGTCGCGTGCGCCATGCACCGCAGCGGGCGCCGCGGCTGCTGCTGAGCTGGTATGACGCCATGGGCGGTCCGTCCCAGGCCCGCTCGTCGCAGGTGCTCGGGCCAGGCGGCACCGGCCATTGGATCCCATTCCGCATCGAACTGACGGCGCCGGCGGCCAGCCGCGCCCTGGGGGTTTCGGTGCTGCTGGACCCGCTGCCAGGCCAGCGCACCACCGCCGCCGTGGCGGATCTCAGCCTGGTGGCCTGGGGCCGGCAGGGGCGGCCACCCCAGGGCAACCCCATGGAGGATCATCTGCGCGTGAGCGCGCCGGTCACGCTGACCCTTCGCCATGACCGCTGGCCCGGGGCCGATCCGCCGCCGCCCGGTCGGTCCCCCCTCGAGCGTCTCCCGGCGGGGGTGGGGTCATGACGGCCCTGGCCCTGACGCCAGCTCCGGCGCTGGAACTCTGCGTCGACGGGCAGCGGCTGCCCTTGCTGGCCTTTCAGGCTGATCAGCTGCGGTTGCTGGCCCGGGGCCGTCGCCTTGAGGCCGGTGACTGCCTGCGGGCTGAACTGATGCTGGCCTCCCCCGTGCCGACGCTGCCGTTCGCGCCGCTGGGGGTTCTGCTGGTGGTGCTGGCATCACCCGCATCAGGCCCCGGACGGATCTGCCGCCTCGAACCGCTGCAGCCCCAGGACCGGTCGGTGCTGCAGCAGCTGGCCCATGCGGTGGACGCGGGCCTGGTGAGCCTGGCGGCACCACCGACGCAGCCACGGCCCCCCTCCCCCCGCTGGTTGCCGCTGCTGCTTCTGCTGGTGGCTCCCCTGCCGTGGCTGGCCCAGCAGGTGCTGCGTTCGGCCACGAGCCTGCGGCTGGACCAGGCGGTGGTGGGCCGTCCCCCGGGGCCGGTGCAGCCGATCCTCGAAGCGGTGGCGGCCCCCCGCCAGGGCCTGGTGGGTCAGCTGTTTGTCGCCGAGGGGGCCGCCGTGGCCCCAGGTCAGCCCCTGTTCACGCTGCAGCCCGATCCACGGCTTGATCAGGACCTGCTCGACCGGGCCCTCAGCCGCGACATCGACAAAGTTGACAACCGCCTGCGTCAGGCGGAACTGCGGGTGCTCGAGCTGCAGGATCGTCTGGCCCAGAGCCTTCTGGAGCAGCGGGCCAGCGACCCGGCCGGCGCTGCCGTGGCGATGGCCGCCCTGGCGAGCCAGGAGCGCACGCAGCAGCAGGTGCTGCTGCGTCGCCGCCAGCTGCTGCGCGAAGGGGCCGTCACCGCCGATGACGTGGACGGCACGGCCATCCGCCTCGCCGAGGTGACCGCCCGCCTCCAGGACAGCCGTCGGCAGGCCTTCCAGGAGCGGCTGCGGAGTGGCCGCACCACCGAGCTGCGCCGCAGTCTCCAGAGGGAGCAGGGACGCCTGGCGGCCCTGGACCAGCGGCTGCGGGGGCTGCGGGGCCAGGAGGAGAGCCAGCGCCGCCTGGCGGCGGATCAGCCGCGCAGCTTCAGTGAAGCCAGCCTTCGGGCCCGCAGTCTTTACGGCACCGTGCGGGCCTCCCTGCGGGGGGTGGTCGTGCGCATTCTCCGGGACAGCGGCAACCCGGTGCGACCCCGCGAGACCGTGCTGATCCTGCAGCGGGATCAGCCGCCGCCGATGGTGGTGGCCCTCGCTCCCGGCAACGACGCCAGGCAGCTGCGGCCGGGCCAGCGGGGCGAGGTGGAGATCCCGGCCTTGCGGCGGCGCTTCATCGCCTCCGTCAGTGAGCTCACGCCACCCTCCCGGCCCGGCGCTCTGGCCCAGGTGCAGCTGACCCTGGTCGATCCGCCTGCCGAAGAGCTCAGCCGACTGGCGGCCCTGCGGGGGGCCCCGGCGGTGGTGGTCCTGCCCAACCGTTCCGACCCCTTGCAGCTGCTTCCCTTCTGAGGCCGATCCCGGTGTCCCGTCTGCTCCTGCTGCCGCTTCTGGGCCTGTCCTTGCTGGCCCTGGCACCAGCCTCGACCCCGCTGCATCTGGTCTGGGCGGAGCGGTTGCTGGCGGATCTGCAGCCTGCCGACAATCGTTATGCCGGTCCCCCACCGCGGCTGACCTGGCGGGGAGTGGATGGTGCCGATCGCAGCAGCAACAGCAGTGACTGCTCCGGTTTTGTCACGGCGTTGTTGCGGCAGGCCTATGGCCTCGGGCCCGCCGACCTGCGGCGCTGGTTGGGCTCAGCCAGCCCCACCGCTGCCCGGTACCACGAGGCCATCTCCCGTGCCGATGGCTTCGAACCGGTCAAGCGGGCCGATGCCATCGAGCCCGGAGACCTGCTGGCGATCCGCTACACGCGGCCTCCCCTGGAGAACGAACGGCTGGAGGGCGACCCGGGGAGGATGGCCACAGGACATCTGATGCTGGCGGCGGAACGGCCGCGGCCGCTCGGAGCCGGCCGGCTGGCCCTTGTGGTCATCGATTCCTCCCGCACGGGCCACGGACCGGAGGACCGGCGTGGATCCCAGGGGGGGGCCGGGCGGGGCACGATCGCCCTGGCCGTGGATGGAGCCGGCCGACCCATTGCCTACGCCTGGAGCCTGCGTTCAGCCTCCCCGAGGCTGGGGCCGCCCCGCCAGGAGCTGCGCATCGGTCGGCTGCTCACCCCGGCAGGATCACCCGGTCGATGATGTGCACCACGCCGTTGTCGCAGGTCACGTCGGCGCTGATCACCGTCGCGTTCTTGACCTCGAAGGGGGTGCCCCGCCGGATCGGCACAGGGGCTCCCTCGAGGCTGTCCCAGGCGTCCTGGGCCACCAGTCGTTCCCGGGGGTGGGCACCGGCGAGCACGTGGTACTTGAGGATGCGGGCCAGCTGCGGCGGGTTCTGCACCAGGGTGTCGACGCAGCCGGGGGGGAGGGCGGCGAAGGCGTCATCCACCGGGGCGAAGACCGTGAATGGGCCTGGACTGTCGAGGGCGGCGGTGAGGCCGGCCGCTTCGACGGCGGCCAGCAGGGTCTGGAAGCAGCCGGCGCTGCGGGCGGTGTCGAGAATCGAGGCCATGGGTCTGGATGGGGGTGGTGGCCCCTCGGGGGGCAAGGTCAGCGGTAGTCCTGGCTCTGGATGTCGCCCAGGCGGGCCTCAGGCCGGAGGAAGCGGTCCATCTGCGCTTCGAAGAAGCGACGGTTGGCCAGGCGATGCTCTGGATCCGGATCGTCGAGGGGATAGAAGAGGGCAGCCCGCAGGGCCTGAATCACCGCCGAGGTGACGTTGTACATCGACCGCTGGAAGGTGATGCCCAGCTGGATCAGCTGATCGTCGCTGCCACGGCGGTGCTGCCGGTACAGGTCCTGGAGGTAGGGAGGCAGGAAGTGCAGCATGTCCTGCATCAGCAGGGTCGGCGGGATTCCGGCAGAGCCAACGGGATAGACGTCGGCGTAGAGAATGCCGTAATGGAAGTCGGCCTGGTCAACGGGCACCTGGCCGGCCTGGGCGTTGTAGCTCTTGGTGCCGCGGAAGGGTGAGGTGCGGTAGAAGACGGCCTCCACGTAGGGCAGGGCTGCCTCATAGAGCCAGGTGAAACCCTCGCTCTTGGGAATGATCTCGTGGCATTCCCCATCGATGAAGACGTGGTGATAGATCGGGCGGCCGGCCACGGCAAAGATGCCGTTGACGAGAAAATTCATCGCATCGGGCACCCCCTGGAAGCCACCCTCGTCGTAGATGTCGCTCATCTCAAAGAAGACGGGCGCCATCACCTCCCAGAACAACCCCAGGTTGGCGGTGTAGCTGAGCTGACGCACCTGCTCCAGGAACATCTCCGGGAACAGCCGATAGAGCCCCAGCATCAAAGGATTGCCGCGGAAGTAGGCACGGATGGCCTTGTCGGCATTGGCCCGGTAGGCCTCGCTGGCCAGGTAATCGTTGAAGCGTCCGCCCATGCCCTGGTGCCAGAGCATCGCCTGCATGCAGGCTTCAGCGAATTCCATGTTGATGCGGTCATGCCACAGGTGATGCAGCAATTTCGGCATTGCCCTGGTCTCGCCCCGCTCCATGAACTGCAGCAGCTCTGGATGGGCTTTTTCGCTTCCGCGCCAGATCTTCAGGGGCGACTGGTCGCCGGCGTAGCTGTTGGGCCGGTCCAGGTACTCCTGGCTGATGAAGTACTTGAAAGCCGGCAGGGGATTGAGAAAAACCCGTTCGGCGATGTACAGCAAATCACGCCAGTAAAAGTCCATCGGCACGGCGTAGGCCTTGTAGATGCCGATGATCTGCATCAGGTTCTCGGGTGTGTCTGGAAGCATCGACCCGCCGGCTTCCAGCCGATGAATCACATCGGCCCAGCGGTGCTGGGAGGGGGTGGTGGTGGTGGCGGTCATGACGGCAGGGCGATGTGGGCGGTGAAGGCTTCGCTCCAGCCGGTGAGGGCCGTGGGCCAGAGGCCCACCCCGATCACCAGCAGGGCAAGGGTCAGGGCCGGCAGTCGTTCGGACCAGCTGGTGCCGGGCCAGTTGGCGCGGGCATTGTCCAGGCGGCCGAAGCCCACGCGGTTGAACAGACGCACGGCGTACACGGCCGTGAGGCCCGAGGCGCCGAGGGCGATGAGGGTGGCCACGGGGAAACGCACCCAGCTGCCTTCGAACACCATCAGCTCGGCGGGGAAGGCCGCCAGTCCGGGAATGCCGGCAGCGGCCATGAGGGCCAGCAGCAGCAGTCCGAGGGTGAAGGGCAGGCCCCGCAGGGGATTGAGCAGGCCCGACAGGTCGGCGATGGCGGTGGTGCCGGTCTTGCGTTCAATCAGCCCGGCGCAGGCGAAGAGCAGAGCCACAACCAGGCCATGGGCCAGCACCTGGGCCACGGCCCCCTGCAGGCTGAGGGGAGTGGCGGCCGCCAGGGCCAGCAGCAGCAGGCCCATGTGACCGAGGGAGCTGTAGGCCATCAGGCGCCGCAGATCGGTCTGGGCAATGGCATTGAGGGCTCCATAGACGGCACTGAACGCACCGACCGCGGCGATCCAGGGGGACCAGGCGGCCCACGCCTCAGGCAGCAGCGCCACCCCGAACCGCAGCAATCCGTAGGCGCCGAGTTTTGAAATGGTGCCCGCCAGCAGCATCACCACTGGAGTGGGGGCCTGGCTGTAGGTGAGGGGCTGCCAGCCGTGCAACGGCACGATCGGCAGCTTCAGACCGAAGGCGAGCAGCAGCAGGGCGAGGATCCAGCGCTGACTGGCGGGGCTGAGCTGCAGGGAGGAGAGGCTGTCGAAGTCGAAGGCGGCGGTGCCACCGGCCCAGCCCAGGGCCAGCATCGCCGCCAGCAGGGTCAATCCCGAGAGGGCCCCATAGAGGAGGTAGCGGATGGCGGCACCGGCCCGTCGCGGCCCGCCCCAGATGGCCACCAGCAGGGTGGTGGGAATGAGCACCAGCTCGAACGCCAGCACGAACAGAAGGGCATTGCGGGCCAGAAACGCGCTGGTCACCCCGCCATCGCAGGCCAGCAGCAAGGGCACGAACAGGCGCAGCCGCGGCTGGTCGCCGGGGGTGGTCAGGATCGCCAGGCCACTGATCAGGGCCGCCAGCAGACAGAGGGGCAGCGAGAGGCCATCAAGACCCAGCTGCAGCTGCAGTCCCAGGGACGGCAGCCAGGGCAGGTTGAGATCGGCAGGGGCCAGGCGCCAGGCCAGCAGGGTGGCCAGAAGCTGCAGGGCGGCAGCGATGGCACCGCAGGGGACCGCGGCCCGGGTGCGGGTCTCGGGCAGCAGGGGCAGGGTGAGGGCGGCGACCAGGGGCAGCCCCGGCAGCAGCAGCAGCAGCGCAGACATCAGCGGAACAGCGGCAGGGGAAGGGAACCGTTGAGCATCCAGGCCGCCATGGCCAGAACGCCGAGCAGCAGGGTGAGGGCATAGACCTGGGATCGACCTGAGGTGGTGAGGCTCAGCCGGCGGGCGCCGGCGAGGGCCGCAGCGCCGCTGGCGCCGCTGAAGCCATCCACCAGCCGCTCGTCTGACCAGGCGCTGAGCCGCGACAGACCCACCACCAGGCGCACCACCGTGCGGTGATAGAAGCGTTCGGTCTGCAGGTCATGGGCCAGCCAGTCCTGCAGGCCCCCCAGGGCAGCCGGCAGGTGGGCCAGGGGATGGGGCCTGAGGTAGAAGACCGCCGACAGTCCACCGCCCAGCAGGGTTGACAGCAGCAGCGGCAGGGCCTGGGGACCCCAGCCGGGGATGGGGGTGAGACCCACGATGCCGTTGCGCACCAGCAGTTGCGGCAGGTGCAGCACCAACCCCATCAGCAGCAGGGTCGGCAGGGCCATCAGCCACAGCACCTCGGGTGAACGTGCGGTGAACGTGGTGGGCCGTCCGGCCCAGATGGAGCCGAAGATCCGCACCAGTCCGGCACTCAGCAGGGCATTGGTGAGCAGCACCAGGCCTCCGAGCAGCAGGGGCTGACCACTGGTGGCCGTCAGGGCCAGCAGTTCCCGCTGGGCAGCGAAGCCTCCGAAGGGCGGCAGCGCCATCAGACCCGCGGCACCGGAGAGGAACGCCAGGCCCATCAGCGGCCGACGGCCCCACAGGCCCCCCAGCTGCGTCAGGTCCTGGGTGACGTTGGTGACGATGATTGCGCCCACCGCCATCAGCATCACCGCCATCGGCAGCGGGTACACCAGCAGCAGGTGATCGGCCACGACGGTGTCTCCGAGGCCCACGGCCAGAAACAACAGACCGAGCCAGCTGCTCACGAGAAACGACAGGGCCCGTTTGACATCGATCTGGGCCAGGGCGATGAGCGACCCGACCACTGCGGTGGTGCCACCGATCACCACGAGCACCGAGCCCACCACCGGGCAGAGGCTGAGCAGTGGTTGCAGGCGCAGCAGCACCCAGGCACCACCCACCACCACCACCGAGTTGCGCAGCACCGTCGAGGGCAGGGGACTCTCCATGGCCTCGTCGAGCCAGAGATGCAGGGGGATCTGGGCGCATTTGCCCATCGGACCGGCGATGAGGGCCAGCAGGATCCATGGCAGCCAGGCGGGCCGTGTGCTGTCGGCGGCATGGTCGGCGGCCCAGGCGGCAAGGCCATGGAAATTCCAGGTGCCGGTGAGGGGCAGCAGGGCGATCACACCCGCAAGCAGGATGAGGTCGCCGATGCGCTTGGTGAGGAACGCATCGCGGGCCCCTTTGACCACCAGGGGCTGGTTGTACCAGGTGCCCACGATCAGATAGGTGCCGAGGGTGAGCAGTTCAAGAATGACGTAACTGAAGAACAGCGAATCGGTGAGCACAAGGGCGCACAATCCCGCTTCGAAAAAGCTGAGGGAACCGAAGAAGCGGGGCCAGCCCCAGTCCATCTCGAGGTAACCGATGCTGTAGATCTGCACCAGCACATGCAGGCCGGTGACCACGGTCATCGCAATCAGGGCCGGCTCGGTGATCACGCCATCGAAACCGATGGAAAGACCGGCGGTGTGCAGCCAGGTCCAGCCGAAGCGCACCGGTTGATACAGCATTCCTTCGCCCGCGCTGGCGTTGGCGTGCAGGGCCACCAGGGCCAGGGTGCTGTGGAGGAAGGCCACCGTCACCATCGACAGGTTGAGGTAGCCGCAGGGGCGGGGGCCGGTGCGGGTGATGAGCCCCGGGGACCAGAGGAGGGACAGGAGGGCAGCTGCCAGGGGGTACAGCGGCACCAGCCAGGCCGTCTGGAGCAGGAAGGCGGTCATGGCGAGGGTGGATTGACGGCTCGCCGGTCGGAGCCGTGTCGCGGAAGTGTATGGATCTCCACCAGGGGGTTGAGGGTCTGCGGCCTTTGAAATGGCCGATGGCTCCCAGAAGCGGCGCTTATCGCCGCGACGATGGCGGTCTGGGGGCAGCCTGGGGCTGCAGCTGGTAGCCCTGACCACGGATGGTCACAAGACAGTCGGCTGCCCCCAGGAGTTTCAGCTTGTTGCGCAGATAGCGGATGTAGACATCCACGAGATTGCCGCTGGCCCTGCGGGCATCGCCCCACACCCAGTTGAGCAGCTGGGCACGGCTGAGGGTGGTCCCTGGATGGCGCATCAGCGCATGCAGAAGCTCAAACTCCCGACGGGTGAGCGACTCGCGCCGGCCGGCAACGACCACCTCTCGGGTGTCGCCATCGAGGCACACACAGCCGATGCAGATCTGCTCGACGGAGCTTGCGTGGGTGCGCAGGAGGGCAACCAGCTGGCGCAGGTTGTCATGGTCTAGGTCTGCAGCGGCGGCCTGGGGGAGATGCTGCAGGGCAAGTAGAAGCTGCTCGACGAGGATGTCAATCTGATGAGAATTCTCAGAAGACACCAGGCTTGATTCAGGCGCCTGCGCCTCCTGCATGGCACTTCACTCCCCGTCTGTCTCCACAGAATGCCGCAGGATTGCGGCATCAAAACACCCGGAACTCAACTATGCAAAAGATGCATAGTCTCGCCGAGTCTCAACCCCCCCCCCCCAGTGGGCTTCGCAGGATGTATCCGGTGCCCCGCAGGGTCTCGAGCATCCCGTGGG
>CAMASU010000046.1 GCA_945861105.1 Synechococcus sp. UW140 | reverse complement strand
CACGGCCTTGCCGAACCGCAGGGCCGCCGCCGGGGTGGCACTCACGGCGGCGATGCCGCCCCGGTCGCGGATCTCGGTGATGCGCTGGCGGATCAGATCCTCACGGACCGGCTGGCTGTACAGCTCCTGCATGAGGGGGACAAAGGCATCGGTGCCGACGGCGGCGATGCGGTCGAGCACCGGCTCGGGGTCGTCGTAGCGACACTGCACGCCCTCGAGGTTGAGAACCCCCAGGGCCCCGAGGCGGGTGAGCTCGACCGCCACGGCCACATCGACCACGCCGTCCATGGCGCTGGCGATGATCGGGATCTCACGCTCGATCCCGCCGATGCTCCAGCGGCTGTCGGTCACCTCGGGATCGACCGTGCGTCCGCCGGGTACCAGGGCGATCTCATCGATCCCGTAGGCCCGGCGCACGGTGCGGGAGCGGCCCAGCTGGATGTTCACCGACGACCTTGATCCGGACAGAGAATCAAGGTATCAATCGGCCCGGCCCACCACCGAAGACCACACCCCTTCAGCCTTGGCCAGCAGCTGCTGGCGGCTGTCGCTGCGCACCAGGTTGCGGCTGCTGTAGAGACCGATCCAGATCAGGCCCACCAGCTGCAGCAGCCGCGGCAGCAGCGGGACCCCGTCAAGGGCGCCCAGCACCGATCCCAGCAGGCGCAGCACCAGCAGCAGGGCCAGGGCCGCCGCCAGAGCCTTGAGCGGGCGCTGGCTCTGCTGCCACAGCTCGGCCACCTGGCCTTCCCCCAGCCAGCCATTGAGGCGGTCGAGCAGTTCCTGCCATTCGCCCCCCGTCTCGCCAGCGCCGGCGTCGGTGGCGGCCGGCAGCACCACGGTCTCGAGGATGGCGTCCACCACGGGGGTGGCTTCCTGCGGGGCAGGCTCCACGGGGGCCGGTTCGGCAGGCGGCGCAGATTCAGCCACCGGCGGCGTCAGGACCTCGGGATGCTCGGTGTCGGGCGTTTCGGGGGTGTTCATGCCTTGGCGTGCCAACGGCGGGAGTTTATGGGGGCCCGGCAGGCCTCAGCCCTCCAGAGGCGGCGGTGGCTGGACTGTCGGCAGCGCAGCCGCCGGGCCGAGGGGAAACCGGCCGTCGAGCAGCTGCTCCACCAGTTCGTCGGCGATTTCATCGGCCAGCCGCAGGCTGCAGGCCGGCCCCACGGGCAGGCGGTGGCCGTCCACCTGGATGCGACCGCCGAGCAGTTCGGCGTAGGTCACGGTGCCAAACCCCGGCCGCACCCGGCGCGGAATCGAGAAATCGAGCACCGGCACTTCGAGTTCGGCATCGCTGGCGGCCGCCTGGCGGGCCTGGCTTTCCCCCAGCAACGGCACCGGTGCCGCCACCGCCACCAGCAGGCTGGCCCCGTGGCCCTCGAAGAACGCCGGCCGCAGCCAGCGGGGTTCCAGCTCCGTCAGGGGGGCACTGAGGGCGAGGCTGACCCCTGGGGCCCGGGCCTGGCCCCCCGGCTGGCGGCGGGTGCCCGGCTGGTGGCCGCTGCCGGGCCCCAGCACCTGCCCGATCGCCCCGGCCACCAGCACCGGCATGCCGGGGCCCAGCCCCAGCAGCCCCGGCATGCTGTGGCCGACGCTGCGGGCGCCGCTGCCGGTGAACAGGGCATTGCCATAGGGACCGAGCAGGGGCCCGTAGGGACTGGCCAGCACCCCATCGGCGCTGCTGACGGCCACCACGCCCCCCTCCACCAGCCCCCGCTGCAGCAGCAGGCGGCCGTTGCTCAGGTGACGCCGGTCGATGCTGGTGACCAGGTCCCTTCGCGGGTGCAGCGGTGTCACTTCGCCCTGCAGGGCCAGGGGCAGTTCCCGTCCGGCAAGCAGATCTGCGAGCACGTGGGCGCCGCCGCGGCGGCCGCCACCGCCCAGGCCGCCACCGATGGGCAGGCAGAGTTCGCCGGCCCCGAATCCCCCCTCAAGGGTCATGTCGGCCAGCAGGGCCCGGCGGATGCGCAGGGGCGGGTCGGCCGGACCGAGGCTGATGGTGACGAGCCCCTGGTCGGTGAAGTCGGCCCCTGCCGCCGCCAGCACGTCGGTGTCGGCGTAGGCAGCGGCCAGGCCCTGGGCCGCCACCCGGCGGCGGAAGTCAAGGGCCGTGGTGGCGCGCAGCTGCCCCCGGCGCTGCCGTTCCCGCAGCTCTTCGATCGTGCGGGCCGGAAAGGCCATCAGGGGGCAGAGTCTTCGTTAATCTTGGTTGTTCCTGGATCACAGGGCGGAGCAGGGCATGACGGATTCCACCGGACCCACGAACCCGGGTGGTTCCAGCGAGCGCATCATCCAGACCGATCTGCGCAACGAGATGTCGCGCTCGTACCTCGAGTACGCCATGAGCGTGATCGTGGGACGGGCGCTGCCCGATGCCCGCGACGGCCTCAAGCCCGTCCATCGCCGGATCCTCTACGCGATGTACGAACTGGGGCTCACGGCCGACCGCCCCTACCGCAAGTGCGCCCGGGTCGTGGGGGAGGTGCTGGGCAAGTACCACCCCCATGGCGACACCGCCGTGTACGACGCCCTGGTGCGCATGGCCCAGGACTTCTCGATGCGGGCACCCCTCATCGACGGCCACGGCAATTTCGGCTCGGTGGATAACGACCCACCGGCCGCCATGCGATACACCGAATCGCGCTTGCAGGCCCTCACCAGCGACAGCCTGCTGGAAGACATCGAGAACGAAACTGTCGATTTCATCGACAACTTCGACGGTTCCCAGCAGGAGCCCACGGTGATGCCGGCCCGGGTGCCGCAGCTGTTGCTGAATGGCTCCTCGGGGATCGCCGTGGGGATGGCGACCAACATCCCACCCCACAATCTGGGTGAGCTGATTGATGGTGTGCTGGCTCTGATTGCCGATCCTGAGATTGATGATCGTCGCTTGATGACGATCATCCCCGGTCCAGACTTCCCCACCGGCGGCCAGATTCTCGGCCGCAGCGGCATCCGCGAGACCTACACCGGCGGCAGGGGATCCATCACCATGCGCGGCGTCGCCGGCGTCGAGACCCTTGAGGTGAAGGGGCGCCCCGACAGGGATGCGGTGGTGATCACCGAGCTCCCCTACCAGACCAACAAGGCTGCCCTGATCGAGCGCATCGCCGAGTTGGTCAACGACAAGAAGCTGGAAGGCATTTCAGACATCCGGGATGAAAGCGATCGCGAAGGGATGCGCATCGTGATCGAGCTGAGGCGTGACGCCTACCCGCAGGTGGTGCTGAACAACTTGTATAAGCTCACGCCGCTGCAGAACAATTTCAGCGCCTACATGCTGGCGCTGGTGAAGGGCGAGCCGGTGGTGCTCAACCTGCGCGGAATGCTGCAGGTGTTCCTCGAGTTCAGGATCGAGACCATTGAGCGCCGCACCCGTCACCTGCTGCGCAAGGCCGAAGAGCGCGACCACATCCTGCTGGGATTGCTGATCGCCCTCGACCACCTTGACGCGATCATTGCCCTCATCCGTGCCGCTGCCGACACCGCCAGTGCCCGCGAGCAGCTCATGGAGCGGTTCAGCCTCAGCGAGCTGCAGGCCGACGCGATCCTGCAGATGCAGCTGCGACGGCTCACGGCCCTGGAGGCCGACAAGATTCGCCTCGAACACGAGGACCTGCTGGCCCGCATCGCCGATTACAAGGACATTCTTGCCCGGCGTGAACGGGTGCTCGAACTGATCGAGACCGAGCTGCGGCAGCTGCGGGACCGCTACAACACCCCGCGACGCACCGAAATCCTCGACGTTGAAGGCGGGCTCGATGACATCGACCTGATCGCCAACGAGCGGTCGGTGGTGCTGCTCACCGAGACGGGATACCTCAAGCGGATGGCCGTCAGCGACTTCGAGGCCACGAGCCGTGGGACCCGTGGCAAGGCGGGCACCCGCAGCCAGGGTGATGAGGCCGTGCGTCTGTTCATCAGTTGCAACGACCACGACACGTTGCTGCTGTTCAGCGACCGGGGGGTGGTGTACGCGTTGCCGGCCTACCGGGTGCCCCTGGCCAGCCGCACCGCCAAGGGCACGCCCGTGGTGCAGCTGCTGCCGATCCCCCGGGAGGAGCAGATCACGTCACTGCTGCAGGTGACCGGCTTTGGGGATGACGTGCAGCTGCTGATGCTCACCTGTGGCGGCTTCATCAAGCGCACCCCCCTGTCGGCCTTTGCCAACATCCGGGCGAACGGTCTGATCGCCATTGGCCTTGAGGCCTCCGATTCGCTCCGCTGGGTGCGGCCGGTCCGTGCCGGCGACAGCGCCTTGATCGGCTCCCTCAACGGCATGACCATTCACTTCCGCATCAACGATGACGAGCTGCGGCCCCTGGGACGCAGCGCCCGGGGGGTGCGCGCCATGGCCCTGCGGCCGGGGGATCGGCTGGTGAGCATGGATGTGCTGCCCGCCGAACTGGCCGATCGGGTGGCGGGCGCCACCCCCGGCGATGAGGAGGAGGGTGATGAGGTGACCCCCAGCGAGGGTCCCTGGGTGCTGGTGGCCACCGCCAGCGGCCTGGGCAAGCGGGTGCCGGTCGATCAGTTCAGGCTGCAGAAACGCGCTGGCATGGGACTGCGTGGCATCCGCTTCCGCCGTGATGGCGATTCCCTTGTGGGGCTGCGGGTGATGGGGGCCGACGAAGAGCTGCTGCTGGTGAGCGAACGGGGGGTGATCGTTCGCCTGCAGTCCGACGCCATTCCCCAGCAGTCGCGGGCCGCCACCGGGGTGCGGCTGCAGAAGCTGGACAGCGGCGATCGGCTGGTGGAAGTGGTGCTGGTGCCACCGGCGGGCGAGGACGATCCCGATGCCCCCACCGATGCCCCCACCGAGGCTTCCCCCGACGACCCCCTGGAGCCGCCGGTCTGAGGGCGCGCCGGGCCCGCGGTCAGAGGCCGCGGCTGCGCAGCTGATCCAGGGCCTCGTAGGCCCTGCGCTTGCGCAGCCACAGGGCCGGATCACCTCCGCGGTCGGGGTGCCAGTGCAGGCTGCCCCGCCGCCAGAAGCGGCGCACGCTGGGCCAGTCGCTGATCTCCGGCAGCCCGAGTTCGTCGCAGCAGTGCCGCCGGAATGGCGCCACCTCCTCCAATGACAGGCGTCGGCGGCGGCCTTCGAGGTCGACCACCGCGATCACCTGCCGTTGCCGTCGCTGCCGGACCGCCAGCTGCTCGAGCTGCAGCTCCTGCTCCCGCCAGCGCACTTGCCGCAGCAGCTGATCGTCATGGAGACGCTCCTGCACCGCCCGCAGTCCGCATCCCTGCAGCCGCCCCAGCAGCCGCAGGGCCAGGTCCAGACCTCCGCGCAGCAGCAGCAGCACCAGGGCACTGAGCCCCAGGCTCAGCACCAGGGAGGACACGGGCGGCCGGCGGTTGGCGACAGGCTACGGAGCAGGTTCCCCGACCACTGGGTCGTGCATCACATCGCCTGCGGCAGCGGGGCTGGTCGCCCCGGCGCAGCTGCTGCCCTGGCCGGCGGTGCAGCCGTAGCAGTGGTTGCCGGTGCGGATCGCCTGGCCCGCAAGGTCGTCGATCGTCACCGTGGCGATGGTGGCGGGCCGGCCCAGGGGCAGGTCGAGCATCTGATTGAAATCGCAGTCGTGCAGGCTTCCGTCGGCGGCCACCGAGAGGGTGTCGCGGCACATCAGGCCGCAGAGGCTGGCGGGGTTGTGCTGCTGCTGCAGCAGGGCGAGGTAGCGGTCGGTGCTGCCTGTGGCCTCGAGCTGTTCGAGAAACCGTGCGATCGGCATGTTGGTGAGGCCGATGAGGCGATCGAACCGCAGGCCCTCGGTCGCCAGCCGCTGCCGCCAGCGCTGTTCATCACAGGGGGTGAGGCGTTGCACCGTGGCGCCCGACGGATTGCTCATCAGCGTCAGCGGCTTTGCCGGATCGCCGTGGCCGTAGCCGACGGCATTGAGCCGTCGCAGCGCTTCAAGGGAGGCGGCCCAGGTGCCCTCCCCCCGCTGGGCATCGGTCGCGTCGGGATCATCAGCCGGCAGGCTGGCGACGACCTCGACCCCCTGGGCCGCCAGCCAGCCCGCCAGGTCGTCGAGGGTGGGCAGCAGCAGCACCGTGAGATTGCAGCGGTCGATCACGTGGCAGTCCAGCCGGCGGGCCTGGCGCACCAGATCGCGGAAGCGGGGGTGCAGCTCGGGGGCGCCACCCGTGAGGTCCACCACCGCCGGCCGCAACCGTTCAATCGCCGCCAGGCAGTCGTCCACGACGGCATCGGTCATCTGGCTGGCCCCCTGGTGGGGACCGGCGTCGACGTGGCAATGGCTGCAGCGCATGTTGCACAGGCGCCCAAGGTTGATCTGCAGCACCCGCAGGGCCGCCGCCCGCCGCAGGGGGGCGTTGAAGGCGAGGGCCGGCGGCAGGGCAGCGGTGAGGCGCCGGCGCTGGGCGGCGGGGTCGGCCCTGTCGAGGCTGGCCGTCATGGCTCGCCGGCCCAGTCGTCGGGATCAATGGTGGGGAACAGGGCGTCTTCGGCTTCGACAGACCCCAGCCAGGTGGGGTCGACGGGCACCTGGCCGGGGCCCGGCAGGCCCGCCAGCAGCCGCTGGAACCGTTCGAGGTGCCGTTCGATGCGGTCGCGGGCCAGGTCGGTGGTGGTGCCGGCCCGCAGAATGAAGCTCCAGTCGGAAGCCTGGGCCAGCAGCAGTTCTCGGCCCGCCTGGCGCAGCTGCCGCCGTTCGACACCATCCCCGCGACCACGCCATTCCCGCGCGGCCGCCACCATGGCCATGGCGGCCCGGTGCAAGCGGGGCACCACCCAGTCGTTGCTGCGGTTGAGCCAGTAGCCGTGGTAGCCC
Organism: Synechococcus sp. UW140; assembly: GCA_945861105.1. Classification (GTDB taxonomy): domain Bacteria; phylum Cyanobacteriota; class Cyanobacteriia; order PCC-6307; family Cyanobiaceae; genus CAIQIA01. The sequence continues at coordinate 2,952 of CAMASU010000046.1, read as the reverse complement.
CCCTGGCCCCAGCTGGATGGCGAGGGACGGCACACCTGCAGCTGGGGCTGGTCGGCCAGGGCATCCCGCAGGCGCACGAACGGCAGGCCGGCGGTGGCCCCGCTGCGCAGCACCCCCTCCAGGAAGGCAGGCCCTTCAAACCACCAGTGGCCGAACAGTTCGGCATCGAACGGCGCCACCAGCAGGGCCGGCCGGTCCATCACCTGGGCCAGCTGCTGCAGCTGCTGCAGCCGGCCCTGGACGTAATGCTCCGCGTCGTCCCTGACGGTGGCGGCGGCGGCGGCCGGGTCGTAGGGCTTCTTGGCGTCGAGGGGGGTGCCCTGGCCACTGACCCGGCGCAGCTTCAGGCCGAGGGGCCGCTGGGTGGGCAGCCCGGCGGCCGCCACCTCGGCCTCCGGCAGATCCCAGCCCAGGTCGCGGTGGAATTCGCGATAGCTGCCGTGGCCGGGGTAGCCGTCGCTGGCTGACCAGACCGGCAGGGTCGCTTCACTGTCGCGGGCGAAGAAGGCGACGCCAGCGGGGGAGCAGATGGGGGCATAGACCCCGTAACGGGGCCGGGGCAGGCCATGGAGCAGTCCATGGGCGTCTAGCACGGCGTAGCGCAGCCCCACCCGGGCCAGCTCGGCGTCCAGCCCTTCGAAGTAGGCACATTCCGCCAGCCAGATGCCACTGGGTTTCTGGCCCAGCAAGCGTTCGTGTTCCCGCACCGCCGTGCGCAGCTGGGCCTGCACCGCCTGGGGCGGATCCCGCAGCAGGGGCAGGTAGCCGTGGCTGGCGCTGCAGGTGAGCAGATCGAGCACCCCGGCTTCGAGGAGGCTGCGGAAGCCCTTGAGGGGTTGACCGCCCAGGGTTTCGAACCGCCGCAGCTGCTGCTCGAGGTGTTGATCCAGGTGCTGAGCCGCCGCCTCCTCCTCCGGCCGTGCGTGGTCCAGCAGGCTGCGGCGCCGGGCCAGCCAACCGGGAAACCGCTCCAGCAGCAGCGGATCGGTGAGCAGCGACAGCAGGGTGGGCGACAGGCTCATCGTGAGCCGCGGCGTCAGCCCGGATGTGCGCCGGCAACGGTCCAGGGCACCGAGCAGGGGCAGATAGCTTTCCACCAGGGCCTGGAAGAACCAGTCTTCCTCAAGCGAATCGGCCCGACGACTGCGGACGTAGGGCAGGTGGCCGTGCAGCACCAGAGCCAGGGCGCCAGAGGCCATGCCGGTCCATCAACGGCCGAATCGTACGGCCCCCCGGGGCGTGCTCTTTACAGTTGGCAGACACAGGCATGCGGAGGAGCGGTCACCGCGGACGAGCCATGGCCAAGGATCCAGGACGGGTGCTGATCTTTGACACCACCCTGCGGGATGGTGAACAGTCGCCGGGGGCGAGCCTGAACCTGGACGAGAAGCTGGCGATCGCCCAGCAGCTGGCCCGGCTCCAGGTCGATGTGATCGAGGCCGGGTTTCCCTTCGCCAGCAGCGGCGACTTCGAGGCGGTGCAGCGCATCGCCGCCCAGGTGGGCACCCCGGAGGGGCCGGTGATCTGCGGCCTGGCCCGGGCCGCCGCGGGCGACATCAAGGCCTGCGCCGAGGCGGTGGCACCGGCGGCCCGCCATCGCATCCATACCTTCATCGCCACCAGCGACATTCACCTCGAGCACAAGCTGCGCAAGACCCGCGCCGAGGTGCTGGCGATCACCGCCGAGATGGTGGCCTACGCCCGCTCCCTGGTCGAGGATGTCGAATTCTCCTGCGAAGACGCCGGCCGCAGCGACCCGGAGTTCATGCACCAGGTGATCGAGGCCGCCATCCAGGCCGGTGCCACGACCATCAACATCCCCGACACCGTCGGTTACGCCACCCCCGCCGAATTTGGTGCGCTGATCGCCGGCATCAATGCGGCGGTGCCCAACATTGACCAGGCTGTGATCTCGGTGCATGGCCACAACGACCTGGGGCTGGCGGTGGCCAACTTCCTGGAGGCGGTCAAGAACGGCGCCCGCCAGCTGGAGTGCACGATCAACGGCATCGGCGAACGGGCCGGTAATGCCTCGCTCGAAGAGCTGGTGATGGCCCTGCATGTGCGTCGCAGCTATTTCAATCCCTTCTTCGGCCGGCCAGCCGAGAGCCGCGAACCACTCACCGGTGTGCGCACCGAAGAGATCACCAAGACGTCGCGACTGGTGAGCAACCTCACGGGCATGCTCGTGCAGCCCAACAAGGCGATCGTGGGGGCCAATGCCTTCGCCCATGAGAGCGGCATCCACCAGGACGGGGTGCTCAAGAACCGTCTCACCTACGAGATCGTCGATGCCCGCACCGTCGGTCTGGCCGACAACCGCATCTCCCTTGGCAAGCTGTCGGGGCGCAGCGCGTTTCGCGCCCGCCTGCAGGAGCTGGGCTACGCCCTCGAAGGGGAGGATCTCAACGACGCCTTTCTGCGGTTCAAGGAACTGGCCGATCGCAAGCGCGAGATCAGCGACCGTGATCTGGAGGCCATTGTCAGTGAACAGGTGCAGCAGCAGGGGGACGCCCGCTTTCAGCTGCGGTCGGTGCAGGTGAGCTGCGGCACCGGCATGCGACCCACGGCCACCGTCACCCTCGACACCGGCGACGGTGAGGAGCGCAGTGAAGCGGCCATCGGCACCGGGCCCGTCGATGCCGTCTGCCAGGCCCTCAACCGCCTGGCCGGGGTGCCCAACGACCTGGTCGAGTTCTCGGTCAAGTCGGTCACCGAAGGCATCGATGCGATGGGGGAGGTGACGATCCGTCTGCGGGCCGACGGGGTGCTCTATTCGGGCCATGCCGCCGACACCGACATCGTGGTGGCCGCCGCCCAGGCCTTTGTCAATGCCCTCAACCGTCTGGTGGCGGGCGGCGGTCGCCAGCCCCTGCATCCGCAGAAGGCGCCGCTGCCCCTGGCCGAAACCCAGACCGTCTGAGGTGACGGCCCCCGACCCCCTGCCCCCCT